>JABGTQ010000159.1 GCA_018647025.1 Nitrospina sp.
CTCAACTGGAAATTTGGGAAACAGTCTTCATGGAAAGATAAATCAATTGACCTTAATCAATTGAAACAACTAAAAAAAGAGTGGATTGAAAAAGCTGACTCAAATAACTGGATCACGCCCAAGGCAAGGTTTATTCTTTTACCAGCCCAGTCCGAGGGGGATGATGTAATTCTCTACCATCCTGAAGATACAGAAAAGGAGTTGGCTCGTATTTGTTTTTCAGTTTGTTTGGGTAAGGGACAAAAAGATGTGTTTTCTGCTGCACAATACGTTCGGCCGAAATCTTCCGGGCAATTGGATGCGATGGGGTTACAAATTACCACTGCCGGTACCGAGGCTGATAAGGCCATCGAAAAATTTAAGGGTGAAAATGATTCAGAGTCAGCATTGTACTTGCAAGGATTGTGCGATCGGGTTGCTGAGGACTTGGCTGAATATATTCATAACTTAATTCGATTAAGAGCGGGATACAAAAAAAAATCACAGGGTGAGCGGTATAGCCCCGGTTACTCCGCTATTACCGACTTGTCAAATAATAAGGTGATTTGGGAAGTATTAAAAGCAGAAGGTCTGGGAATCGAATTGACCGATGCGAATGAATTCAACCCACCTAGCACAACCGCTGCGGTTATTTGTTTTCACAGCGAGGCAGGTTATAGCTAATCTAACTTAAAGTAAAATCAATGCCTTATGCACACCTGTTTAAGGTAAGCGTGGCATCAAATTTCTTCCGATTAGCTCCGAAATTTAGATGGGATGATAGTAGAGCAAAAGCACCTTTTTCTAAAGATATAAAAGTTTTGTTGTATTTATCGGTCCATTGCGGCGGATAAATAAATCCTTGTTTTATAAATGGCATTTGGTAAAATATATGAATAAAGGGAGAAAAATAAAACTTTAAAAATAGTTATCATTTTTTTAAGAATTTTGAATATTATCCTACGCGGTACGCTACTTTTTTTCTTTAAACTAAGGATACCGACAATATGTTTAAGCGATTTACAGAGAGAGCTCGAAGGGTAATTATACTTGCCCGAGAAGAAGCGGAGTTGTATCGTCATGAATATCTCGGTACTGAGCATATTCTGCAAGGCGTTATAAAAGATGGCGGTGGTATTGCTATTGCGATCATTCAAAAAACCGGTTCGGATCTCGCGCAACTTAAAAAAGAACTAGAAAAAAACTTACCTAAAAGTTCCAGCTCTCTAATTATTGGTGATATACCATTTACCTCCCGTGCGAAGAAAATTCTCGAGTTTGCTGTAGAAGAAGCGCGCTCTTTGAATCATAATTACATTGGAACAGAGCACCTATTATTGGGTTTACTCAAAGAGAAAGAGGGTGTGGCCTGCAGAATCCTCAACGGTTTCGGAGTCTATTTTGACGATACCAGGGAGAAGATTGTTGAAATGTTTCGGGAGCCTACTGAAAGTGCACGGGCTAGTGATAAAGGTAAAACACCTACCCTAGATGAGTTTAGCCGTGACCTGACCAAGATGGCGATAGACGGTAAGCTTGATCCGGTCATTGGGCGAGCCAAAGAGATAGAGCGCTTAGTACAAGTTCTAAGTCGCAGAACTAAGAACAACCCTGTTTTAATTGGTGAGCCTGGTGTTGGTAAGACAGCCATTGTGGAAGGGCTAGCTCAGCTTATCGTGGAGAGAGAGGTGCCTGATACTTTGCATGACAAGCGAGTGGTTTCTTTAGACCTTGGTTCATTGATAGCAGGTACCAAGTACCGTGGTCAATTTGAGGCACGCCTCAAGGGAATTATGAAAGAAATTATTCAAAACGAAGACATTCTTCTGTTTGTAGATGAGTTGCATACTTTGGTTGGAGCCGGGGCGGCAGAAGGTTCAGTTGATGCTTCAAATATGCTCAAACCTGCTTTATCACGTGGTGAAATTCAGTGTATAGGTGCGACCACACTAGAAGAGTATAGAAAATATATTGAAAAAAACGGAGCTCTGGAACGTAGGTTCCAGCAGGTCATTGTGAATCCACCCTCTGTCGAAGAGACTATTGAGATTATTCAAGGGCTCAAGGTCCCCTATGAAATACACCACAAGGCAAAAATCACGGATGAGGCGATTGTAACAGCTGTCAGATTCTCGGACAGGTACATCAGCGACCGGTTTCTTCCAGACAAGGCCATTGATGTAATAGATGAGGCAGGTTCTCGAGTCCGGTTAAGAAGTATAACCCAGTCCCCCGAGATGCTAAAAATTCAACGAAAAATTGATGTCGTTGTTCGTGAAAAGAAATCATCTATTGCAAGTCAGGAATTCGAGAAGGCTGTCGAGCTACGAGACAAAGAGGAGGACTTGCGTACTAAGCTGGAGACAGAAAAAGGCAACTGGGAAGCTGCTAGAGATAATGTTGAGCCTAAGATTACGGACCAAGATATCACTGCTGTTATATCAAGTATGACTGGGATCCCTCTTTCCAAAATTGAAGAGGGCGAGAGCGCTCGTCTACTTAATATGGAATCGGAGCTTGGTTCCAAGGTTGTTGGCCAGGATGAGGCTATTCAGGTACTTACAAAGGCTATTCGAAGATCACGTTCTGGGCTTAAAGATATGAGGCGTCCAATTGGTTCATTTTTGTTCCTCGGACCTACGGGTGTTGGTAAAACAGAGCTGGCTGGCGTACTTGCCGAGTTTATGTTTGGTAATCGA
>JABGTQ010000160.1 GCA_018647025.1 Nitrospina sp.
ACATGATATATAAATCATATTACCCCTACTTAAAACCAAAAGCACCACATCATAAAGTTTTGCAGTTACATAACTCACGAATGTAGTTAACCAACGAATGAATCATTTTATCCTCAAAAGTATGCTCCCAGGCTGGCATACAAGGTGCCCGGCCTACAGCTAACCCACCAAATTTTATTGCATTAAATAATTGTTGGTCGGTACGAGTTTCTAAATAATCACTCTTCGTATGATCTCGAGGTGGCACCACCAAATATAGAGCGTTGATTCCATCACCATGTCCTTTTACCCCATGACACTGAGCGCAATATCTTTGATATAACTGTAGAGTTTCCTCTGTCACAGAAATTACAGTCTCCACCGATTGAGAATCAATTGATTCGATAGTATCTATCTTTGTAGTTTCCACTTGGCGAGGTGTTGATTCGGAACTACATCCCAAAACAACCACAAACACAGACAATATTGAAATTTGTATACCTTTTATTACTGATTCCAAAAGCGATATTTTTTTCAAAACATGAAATCCGTTTATTTATGAGTTTTGCCTATGCTCAAAATATATTTCGTAATAAGAACTGTCGTCTCTTCATTCATGTCATACACTGGCATACGCCCCTCATGCATAAATTGTTGAGGTGTTTTCAACCAATGGAAAACCCAATCCGGCTTAAGACGTTCCCCTGAGTTGATCAAAGAAGGCCCCGAAACACCACCTCGAACCTTACCAACTAGATTCAAGGCCCTATGACAAGAAATGCACCCATAGGTCCTCTCAAATAATACTTTTGCTCGTGCACTCTCACCTTTTGACAAAGGCTCCTCATTAACCTTTTCTAATTCCAAATTTGGCAGCCTAAGTGTCATAAGAAAATTAGCTACTCTTTCCGATTCTTCCTCTTTAAGAGCAACATGAGGATCAATTGCCTTGGACTCTTCTCTCAATAAATTTGAGCCTGAGAAAACATTCACTTCTCGAATCACCATGGGTGATTGCAGAAATTTAGTAAGCCAGTTTTTATAAAATTTATTACCAGCAAAAAAAAGGTCCGGACCCTTATAAAGTTTTTTGTCGTGCAATGAAAATCGATGACATTCTTTACATTTTTTTTCCCCAATTTCATCAGGTTCAGCCCAAACTGGTAACGCGCTCCCGCAACTCAAAAAAAGTAAAATACTGACAACAGTCCTCATTTATTGGAAGTCCTCGCTTTTAAATTCAGGCTCCTCTATTGAAATATCATTTCCTGGGTTTAATTTCTTACCTAATTCGGGGGTTTTAAATACGTCGGGGGAGAACTCTTGTATCGTATCGCTTTGATTGGGTATTCCACTATAATTCTGATCTGATTTAGAAAAATTTTCTTGGCCTTCCACTGGAGTTAAGTCAGCATCATCTATCTTTTTTCTAACCGAAGAGTCTACCTCGTACTTGCTTTCCAGAGAACTATTTTCGTTTAATTTGAATAAAGCTTCTTCTTCCTGTTTCGGTTTTTTTGCGGATTTTTCATTTTTTTTATGTCGTTGGTCAAAGGGGTATTCTTCTCTAGCAAGCAAACGCGGGAATCTTTGAGCTTTTAAGTCCAAGTAGCGAAAAGCTTTGTAAGTATCGCTTTTGTTCTTAATCGCAGCAATTTCTTCTGCATTCAAAAAACGAGCCTGGTTATTTTGATACGTTGTCTGAATGGGATTACCTTGCTCTGTGATTACTTGCTTAGTCTGAAAATCAGAGGGAACAGTACCTGTTTCCGTCAAAATAGAGAAAAATGATTCAGAGTCCACTATAACATTTCGCTTTGGATCCCCCAGCCCTAAACTTATTTCACTGTCATGACAGCTCTCGCAAGGGCGGACTGAAGTACGAATCGTATGGGGAGTATGCGGAAGTAAAATTAAACCTGGCTTTTCATTTTTTGTAAGTCGCACTTCTTTATTTTTTATAGGCCGGTCTCCATCTTCACTATAATCTGAAAAAAAATACTGATAGCGGGGCTTCATTATTGAATATCTTCCACGCTGATTTTTCCCAAGAATCATCGTATTCCAGTCTTTCTCTGTAAATAAATTTAAAAAAAATCCTGGAACTATATCACTCGAAATTTCATCACCCATCCACTTTGCAGATAACCAGTCTGTCATTCCTGTATTAACTTGACCTTGATTCCATAACATTTCTTGCAAAGTAGGGTCAGAAAAATTCCAATCTTTCCATTTAGAAAAGTTTAAGTTTTTCTCTCGAATCACATGCATTCCCCAATCCCCAGATGACCACCGGGCATGACAAGCATGACACTCTACAACTTCCATATGCCGAGGCACTATATGAGCAACTATCCGTTTTTTTTCCATAATCAATGGCACGATATGTTTTTTCCCCGTCACTCTCGAATACAAAATCCATTTATTTTTTTCTTTTTTAATATGCGTAAGAGGAGCATCGCCAGAATTCAAAAGAATCGTATCTCCAACTTTAATTTTTCTTTTCAGGTTTGGGTTAAGGGCGTTAGAAGCAAGTATTTTTTTGGTTTTAGGGTTTGATTCGTTGAGTATAGTTTCCCTTGGCTTTTTTGTAGTGCTGCCATGACAATCTTCACATCGAATCTCGACACCTGAATGCAACCCTAAACGCGAAGGTGCACCCTTAAGGTCTGTCCCTACATGACAGTCAATACAATGCATCCCTCGTTCCCGATGAATATCAGGAAGCAAAAACTCGTGTTCTGTGCCATAGAGAACCGGTTTATCTGTACCTGTTTTTTGATAAAATGAATCAGGGCGAGCGGCAGGAGAAAACAAACCTTCGAATTCATTGCCAATTCCATTTTCATTATGACAGTGTTCGCACTGAACACTTGGTACAGCAGTTGTAAACTTATGCATGACCGGATAGGCCCGAGGGTTTGTTAGACTTTTAACTGCAAATTTTCTTTTAAATCGGTCTTTCCTTACTGCTTGGCTTTTTCTAACTTTCGCCTGAATCGCACGATCTTGAGTCAATGTATGGCCATCATTGGAATAAATCATATGACATGCGGCGCAACCTCCAGCACGATAATCCCCCGGGCGATGTGGTGCCGCACTATCTAAATGACACCGCAAGCATTTAGTTCTTAAAAAACCGTCAACAACTTCCCCTTCAGATACACGAGGTAAAGAAAGTTCGCCCTCCTCCACTTTTGGGCGTAATGAATACATTGTTTTTCCTTCTTCCTGTGCTCCCCATGCGTAACGTGTAACTTCGATCATGGATTTTCCTGTTGCCATATTTGACTGCTCAACTTGTTCAATTTGATCAGCGTGACATTTACCGCAATATTTAGAGGCATTATCTAAGTCAGAGGGGTTAGATACTAAATTCTTATGTGCAGCTAGAAGCGTTTTCCCCCTACGATTTCCTTCATGACATTTTGTGCAACGAAACTTATGGTTTTTACTAATTCTTTCTATCCCTCTATGACAATAAAGACACCCGCCTCCTTC
>JABGTQ010000161.1 GCA_018647025.1 Nitrospina sp.
CAAATATTAGATGTAGCTTTTTCCCGTCGAATAAATTGTTCTCGAGTTGAAAGTGTCAAGACAAATGATCTACGTCCTTTCCTGTCTATAGTTTCTCCAGCTAATCGCCCAGGTATTTGCCGAACAAATTTTTTACGAGTTGCAAAAAAACCAGCATAAGGTCCACCATAGGAAACAGGCAATCCAAATGATTGCGCTTCTCCTACAACAATGTCTGCCTCACGCTCTCCTGGTGGTTTTAATATACCAAGGGAAAGTGGCTCAACTATGACAACTATTAGCAAAGTATTCTGATCTTTTAATTCCCTACCTAGTTGTTCATATTCTTCCACTATGCCAAAAAAATTCGGGCTTTGTAATATCACCGCAGAGGTTCTATCGTTCAGGTTGGCTCGAATAAATTCAAAATCAGTTTTCCCATCTGAGCTGTATGGAACATTTATCAACCGGAGATCTGTTCCTCTCAAATAAGTCTCTGTGGTCTGCCGGTACTCAGGATGGACTGAGGAAGCAATTAGATATTCTTTTTGTTTATTGATTCGATTTGACATGAGCACAGCCTCTGCGAGCGCGGACGCTCCGTCATACATGGAAGCATTGGCTACATCCATTCCGGTTAACATAGTAATCATTGTTTGAAATTCAAAAATAGCCTGGAGAGTGCCCTGGCTAACCTCAGCTTGGTATGGAGTATAGCTAGTGGAAAACTCACCTCGCTGTATAAGACTAGCTATAACAGCCGGACTATAATGCCTATATGCACCTGCACCCAGAAATGATGAGGTCTCTTCCGGATCGGGATTTCGCATTTGTATTTGACGTAATGCGCTAATAACTTCGATTTCAGAAAGAGCTGGCGGCAAATCAAGATGTTTGTTGCCTAGCTGTAAATTATCAGGGATACCTGCAAACAATTGGTCTACATTCTGAACACCAATAGTCTCCAACATCTCACGAATATCTTGTTCGGTATGGGGGATGAAACGCATATTTTAATATTATATCTACGAAAAATAACTTATTATTCTTGATCTTTACACTGTTCGATGTATTGAGCAGCACTGAGTAAATTTTGTTCAGGATTGGAGTTTAAAAACTCTATTTCTATCATCCATCCTTGCCCATAAGGGTCACTATTCACCAGTTCAGGCTGAGATTCTAGGTCTTTATTGACCTTCACTACCTTAGCGGTCACAGGCGCATAAATATCAGAAACTGTTTTCACTGATTCTACCACGCCAAAAGGACTTCCTTTTGTAAGCTCTGTCCCTTCTGCTGGGAGTTCTACAAAAACAACATCACCGAGTTGACCTTGAGCAAAATCGGTAATCCCGATAGTAGCCCGGTTATTTTTCATCCGGACCCACTCATGCTCAATTGTGTAATGAAGATCATTCGGGATTTCCATTTTCCCTCCTATTTTTAATAAATTTAAAATTAACTATTATAACCCATGGTTATTATTTTTTAACCCGACTAGGAACAAATGGCAATTTTACTACTTCGGCCGGAACTAACTGGTCCCTAATTTTAACATCCAAGTGATTACCGATCTCAGATTCTTTTGTCACATAGCACAATCCTATCCCTGTTTTTAAAGTAGGCGAAAATGTTCCGCTAGCAACCTCTCCTACAGGCTCACCATTTTTGGATATATGGTAATGGGCCCGAGGAACACCACGATCTAGCAATTTAAGGCCCACTAGTTTTTGCCGTTGCTCCTTTTTTTCTTTTTGTTTTAATAAAGACTCTCTACCAAGAAACTCTCCTTTATTAAATTTAACAACCCAACCCAAGCCGGCATCTAAAGGTGTAGGATTATCGTCTATTTCATTTCCATACAAAGGATATCCCATTTCTATACGCAAAGTGTCCCGCGCGCCAAGTCCAATTGGTTGAATACCATATGGAAGGCCTTGCTCCATGATCAACCGAAAAACCTCCGAAACTTTTTCAGGAGAAAGGTATAATTCAAATCCATCTTCTCCAGTATATCCGGTTCGGGAAATAATACTTTCCACATTATTTATCCTGCCCTTTCTGAAGTTATAATAAGGCAGATCATTCAAAGAAATATCACATAAGTTCTGCAATACGTTTTTAGCAAAGGGGCCCTGTAATGCCAACTGTGATGTCTCATTACTTATATTTTTTATATTAACATTGAAAGAAGATGCCTGTTTTTCCACCCACGAGTAATCCTTACTAGAATTAGATGCGTTGACGCAAAGAAAATAGTGATTTTCAGAAAACCGATAAACAAGCAAGTCGTCCACGACTCCACCACTTTCATAACACATAAGACTATAGAGTACCGAGCCGTCTAACATTTTCTCCATATTATTCGAAAGCAAGAACTGTAAAAAATTTTTAGCATCTTTCCCTTTTATCTCGATTTCTCCCATATGGCTGACATCAAACAATCCTACCTTTTCCCTCACACAAATATGTTCACTCAAAACCCCAGAAAACTGAATGGGCATATTCCACCCCGCAAAAGGTACCAATTTTGCTCCCAACTCTTTGTGAAGGTCTATCAGTGGGGTTACCTTTAAATCTTTAGTGTTATTGTGAACCATAAGTTTTTAATCTTCTGTTATTTGCAAAAAATATTTCCAAATCGTTTTACGATAAAAATGTTTTCTATATCACTCTTTCATGAAATAGTGCAAGAAGTAAAACTGATTCGTTTTCTAAACCCAAAGAGCTACATGCCCATTAATCAAAAAATAGACTCTACTAACAAAATCGTATAATAAAAAAATTAAACATAAAAAAAACCAAAAACGTTACTATCGTGGATGGCCAATACTACAAAAAGGTTATATAGTTCATACTAACTCTAAAAAATTAAATCACCCCATTCTTGATGAATGATTCCACCGATCACTCAAATAAAAGTTACGACGCAATTCTCTTAGCAGGTGAAGGGGAGTCTAGTTATAAGGTGTACCATCAACATAAAGCCTTCCTTGAAATCAACGGAAAATGTATTATTAATTATGTCGTTGAAGCATTACAGCAAGTCAAATCGATAAAAGATATATATATTGTAGGGGCTAAAAATAAATTAAAACAAACTCTAAGCGACTCAGGGGTTGACTTTTGCTATCCAAAAGCTATTTACCTTGTTGAACAACAATCAAACCTTTACGAAAATATTTTTCAAACATTTTTAAAAACAATTTCCTGCGAGAAAAACTCACTAACGGTTGACTTGAAGGTTTCGCAAAATAAAGACAAAGCAGTTTTAATCGTTCCATGCGACTCCCCTTTACTCACACCTCATGAAGTAGAGTATTTTATCTCCCATAGTGATACAAATAAATATGATCATATTCTAGGGCTGATTCCTGAGGAATCATTGAAACAATTTTATCCAACCGAAAGATTACCCGGAATCAAAATGGCTTATCTACACCTTAAGGAAAATAACTATAGAATCAATAATCTACATCTGGTAAAACCTCTGCGCATAGGTAACAGGGAGTATGTTCAAAAAATGTACCAATATCGTTATCAGAGGGACTTTAAAAAAATTGTACTTTTTGGTCGCAATTTATTGGGGAAAATTAAGCTTAAGTACTACCGTTGTTACATTGGCCTTCAATTATGTCAGTTTTTTGCATCAATCGGTTGGGAATTACCGGTGAAATACTTTAAAAAATGGACTGCAAAACAAGATATGGAAAACTGCATATCTAACCTCCTGAATACAAGATTTAAAGGACTGGAGGTACCTTACCCCGGAGCCGCTTTGGATATAGACCGAGACTCTGATTACGAAGCTATTAAAACTAGATACAATGAATGGCACGGTTTGCTTTCAATGAAAAGGTCTTCTACCCCCGAAAACAATAAATCCCCTGTAACGGGATGACCTCATACCCCTTCAAGACATTAAATAATTTAATCTAATGAAGCAAAGCCAAATTCGCAACTTCTCCATCATAGCCCACATAGACCATGGCAAATCTACCCTTGCTGACAAGCTCATCCTTTTCACAGGGGGGCTCCAAAAAAGAGAAATGAAAGAGCAGGTTCTTGACAATATGGATTTGGAACGTGAACGGGGAATTACTATTAAAGCGCAGACGGTTTGTCTTGAATATAAAGATGCAAGCGGAGAAAACTATACCTTTAATATGATTGACACCCCTGGGCATGTAGATTTTACCTACGAAGTGTCTCGTAGCCTGGCCGCATGTGAGGGAGTTCTTCTTATCGTTGACGCGACTCAAGGCATCCAAGCTCAAACTATTGCCAATGTGAATCTAGCGACACAAAACAATCTCACTATAATTCCAGTTATCAACAAAATTGACTTACCGAGCGCTGACCCTGACACAGTTAAAGAGCAGTTGGAAGATGTTTTGCAAATCGAATCAGATCAAGCTGTGTTAACTAGTGCTAAAGAAGGTATTGGCATAGAAGATATAATGAAAGCCGTAGTAAAGTTTATTCCTGCACCTGTTGGTGATAGCGAAAAACCACTTAAAGCTCTTTTATTTGACGCCTGGTTTGATTCTTACCGGGGAGTTATTGTATTGATTCGGGTTGTAGAAGGATGTTTAACCGTTGGAATGCGTATTAGCTTAATGGCCACAGGAAGAGAATTTGATGTAGAAGAAATAGGGACTTATACTCCTGCCAAAAAGCCAAGCAAATCACTGCAAGCAGGAGAAGTGGGATATGTGATCGCGGGAATAAAAGAAATGGATCAAACCAAAATTGGCGACACGATAACAGAAGCTAACCGATCTACAAAAGAGCCTCTTGTAGGTTACAAAGAAGCCAAGCCCATGGTATTTAGCGGATTGTATCCGATCTCCGGAGATCAATACGAATTATTACGAGACGCATTGGACAAATTAAAATTAAATGATTCCTCATTTACCTATGAGCCAGAATCTTCACAAGCATTAGGTTTCGGGTTTCGTTGCGGCTTTCTTGGACTTTTACATATGGAGATTATCCGTGAGCGACTTGAAAGAGAACATAATGTTGATCTACTCACTACCGCACCCAGCGTGGCATATAAAGTTTTCTCTACTGATCAGTCAACCATCATGCTGGATAATCCTGCAAAATTAAAAGAAATGCGCAGCGTAGATCACATGGAAGAGCCTTACGTCCTTGGAACAATCATTTGTCCAGAACAACACATTGGAGTAATAATGTCTCTTACACGCGATCGACGAGGAATACAAATTAAAATGGAATACTTGAATCCTCAAACCGTATTGCTACAATACGAGTTACCTTTTAGTGAAATCGTGTTGGACTTTTATGATCAACTTAAATCAACTACCCAAGGGTATGCCTCCTTTGATTACGAGTTTATAGACTTTCGCACCTCGAAACTGGTTAAACTAGATGTCCTTTTAAATGGCGAGATAGTTGATGCTTTATCATTAATTATTCATACTGATAAGGCCTATCACCAAGGAAAAGAACTGGCAAAAAGACTTAAAGAAAAAATCCCCCAACAAATGTTTGAGGTAGCAATTCAAGCGGCAATTGGGAGTAAGATCATTGCACGAGAAACAATCAAGGCACTAAGAAAAAACGTGCTGGCAAAATGCTATGGTGGGGATATTTCCCGAAAACGTAAATTACTAGAAAAACAAAAGGCAGGCAAAAAGAAAATGAAACTAATTGGCAGAGTGGAAATTCCGCAAGAAGCTTTTTTAGCTGTTTTGAGAACTGATGGCAAATAACCTCCCCAACCCCAGCAATTCAGGTGTTAAGAAAAAACACAAAAGTGTATTCCGAGAATATGCTGAGGCAATTTTTATTGCTCTCTTGCTCGCACTATTCATCCGGACATTTATTATCCAGGCATTCAAAATTCCTTCCGGATCGATGCAAAATACGCTCCTGATCGGAGATCATATTCTTGTATCTAAATTTGCTTATGGGATTCACATCCCAAACGTTATCCCATTTCTTAATATAAAACTTTTTGATGATATTGTATTGTTTCAAAGAACTCCTAAAAGAGAAGACATTATTGTTTTTAAATATCCAAAAAATGAAAATAGAGACTTTATTAAAAGAGTGATTGGAGTACCGGGTGACCTTCTAGAAGTTCGACGGCAAAAAGTTTATATAAACGAAGAACTCATTAAAGAAAAGCATGCTTTACACACTGACATACCCCAACAAAGTCGCCTTGTTCCCAGAGATGACTTTGGGCCCGTTGTGGTTCCTTCAGGGCATCTATTCACTATGGGTGACAATAGAGAAAATAGTCAAGACAGCAGGTTCTGGGGATTTCTCGAAACAAAAAAAATTAAAGGTAAGGCTCTTGTTATCTACTGGTCTTGGAATGCGGAAGATAATTGGGTAAGATCCGATAGGTTCGGACAAATACTTCGATAATCTCAGGGAAGCTTCTCATGTCTTCTTCCATACCATCTTCTCAGCTTACAAAAACAAAACATCTCCTACAAATAAGCAGGGGCATAATTTTTGATTTTGATGGACTTCTTGCAGATTCAGAACCTTACCACTACCTTGCTTACAACGAAGTATTCCAAAGATACGGACATAGCCTTAATAAAGATGAATATTGGGTGGAGTGGACGTCTAAAGGAAAAGGTATTGCAGGTGAAATTGATCGGCATAAGCTTCATCTTAATGTCGATCCAATTAAGTTACGTGAACAAAAATTTGAGCTTTACTCACGATATTGTCAAAACGGAGATATCAGATTATATCCAGAATCTCTTGAAATAATAAAACTACTTAAAACTATTTATCCTATAGCAATCGCATCCGGTTCATGGAAACATGACATAAGTGCTATTCTGAAAAATGCTGAGGTGGAAAATATTTTTGATGTGATTTTAGGGAAAGAGTCTGCGAAAAAAGAAAAACCTCATCCGGATATTTTTTTAAACGCTGCAAAGGCACTACAACATGACCCATCACAATGTATCGTAATCGAAGATGCGCTCAAAGGACTCTCAGCTTCTAAAGCTGCCGGTATGTCGTGTATTATTATCCGTAATCGACTGAATCAAAACATTGATTTTAGCGAAGCCGATTTGATTTTTTCTAGTCTGTCTGATTTTTTAACTACTATAAAACTCTGCTCTAATCTTAGATAAATGCACGTAGGAATAAGATTATTAAGAAGTGCCCACAGCCTCTTAATTAATGTAGCTTTAAGCTTTACAATTAAAGAACCAAATTCTGCTATTATTCAATTAATTGAAACTGGTAATAATTTACTGGATTTGAATCCTTATTTATTTTTTTTCAGATAATTAAGAAATTTATTGAAAACTAAAGAAAAAGTCCACTGTCTAACACGCATAAGAATATTGTCTGGCGATCAAATAGCTTTAGGTCCAGGGAAAGTTTCCCTTCTGGA
>JABGTQ010000022.1 GCA_018647025.1 Nitrospina sp.
TATCCAGATTATGGTGTTAGTGTTGCTCAAGCCGTGATTTCAAAGAATGTTTTTCGAGGAATTGTTATTTGTGGTACAGGAATTGGAATGTCCATTGTTGTGAATCGTTTTTCTGGAATAAGAGGGGCTTTATGTTCAGACTTATACACAGCAAAACTATGCCGCGAGCATAACGATTCTAATATTCTTATTATGGGTGGGCGTGTTATTGGTCATGGTTTAGCTAAAGAAATAGTAAAAGTTTGGCTCAGTACTCCATTTGAAGGTGGACGTCATCAAAAACGTATTGACAAAATCACCCATTTAGAAAAACTCAAAAAAATATAAGGAGAAATTTATTGTGTTAGAGGAATTTGACCCTGAAATCTCAGAGGCCGTCAAGGGAGAACTTGAAAGAGAGGCTTATACTCTTGAAATGATAGCCTCAGAGAATTTTGTAAGTAAAGCAGTTATGGAGGCTTTGGGATCTGTGCTAACTAATAAATATGCTGAAGGTTATCCCGGAAAGCGCTATTACGGAGGTTGTGAGCATGTAGATATAGTCGAGAATCTAGCTATAGGACGTGCAAAAAAACTTTTTAATTCAGAGCACGCAAATGTTCAACCACATTCCGGTTCTCAGGCTAACATGGCTGTTTACCACACATTACTTCAACCAGGGGATACCATACTAGGTATGAATTTATCCCATGGGGGTCATCTGACGCACGGTTGTCCTGTTAATTTTTCTGGATATACCTATGAGGTAGTTCAATATGGGGTTAGTCAAGAAACTGAGTTGATTGATTATGAAAAAGTTTTAGAACTTGCCAAAGAGCATATGCCAAAATTGATTATAGTTGGTGGAAGTGCCTATCCAAGAATTATTGATGCCTTAAAGTTTCGTGAAATAGCAGATGAAGTTGGCGCGAGCATCATGACTGATATTGCTCATCCAGCAGGTTTAGTTGCTGCCGGATTGTATCCCTCTCCAATCCCCCATTCAGAATTTGTTACCACTACAACTCATAAAACTCTTCGAGGCCCGCGTGGAGGCATGATTCTATGCAAAGAGAAATACGCCAAGGAAATAAATAAAAAAATATTTCCAGGTATTCAGGGAGGTCCTCTTATGCATGTTATCGCCGCTAAAGCAGTAGCCTTTAAAGAGGCTCTTAACAGTAATTTTATAACTTATCAAAAACAAGTTCTTTCAAATGCTAAATATCTATCAGAATGTTTAGTTTCTGCTGGTTTTAAAATAGTTAGCGGAGGAACTGACACCCACTTAATATTGGTAGATTTATCAAATAAAAATATTACAGGTAAAGCTGCCGAAGAAGCTCTTGATCTAGCTGGAATAACCGTAAATAAAAATACCGTTCCTTTTGAAACGAGAAGCCCATTTGTTACATCTGGAATACGAATTGGGACACCCGCTCTTACTACACGAGGTATGAAAAACCGAGAAATGAGTGTCATTGCTGATATGATTGTTCAAACTTTGGAGCATATTGATGAATCTTCCTTTCATAATAAAACTCGAGAAAATATTAGGGATTTTTGCGATCAATTTCCACTTTATGCAGAACTTACCAACAAAGAATAGTTAATATGAAATGCCCTGCCTGCTCCAACCTTGAAAATCGAGTCATTGACTCTCGTTTGAATAAAGAGGGCAATAGTACTCGCAGGAGGCGTGAATGTATTAGTTGTAACGAACGTTTTACTACTTATGAAAGGGTAGAAAAGTCACTTCCCTGCATAATTAAAAAAGATGGTCGCAGGGAAGAATTTAATCGCGAAAAAATATTATCGGGTGTTAAGAAGGCCTGTCAAAAAAGACCTATTAGTGTCAAACAAATAGAAATGTTAGTTGATAGCGTTGAACAATACTGTCAGGATTTAGGAGAAAAAGAAATTTCTGCAGTTATCGCTGGGGAAAAAATAGTAAAAGAACTTTACAACCTTGATGATGTTGCTTATGTTCGGTTCGCATCTGTATACAGATCATTTAAGGACGTAAACGAATTTATGGTAGAGCTTAAGGACATACTTAAAAATAAAGAACATGAAAAACATAACTAGTATCTAAAAATATAAATAGAAGTTCAGTACCAGCTCTGCATAATGTAAACGTCAACTTCCTTCCTGAAGACTCTTTTAGTCCTATTGAATCCAAGAATTCAAAATGTTAGGATTGCATATTAATCTATATCTATAGCGGAATTCCTTTAATCGGGTAACATTTAGGTTTATTCGAGCACTATTTATGGAAAATATTACCTTTAACATTACCCTGCTAATATATCTCATTTCCACGTTAGGTTACACACTATATCTGGGTTACCGAAATCCTTTAGTTAAATCAATTTCCTTTTATTCGTTGGTTTTAGGTCTGTTTTCTCATACAACTACAATATTTATCCGTTCGATTGAAACTGGTCATGGTCCATATACAACGGGTTTCGAAATAACGTCATTTTTCTCATGGGTTCTAGTTATTATTTTTTTTATTACCGAGTGGAAGTACAAGATTAAAGATTTGGGAGCTTTTATTATTCCGGTGGTATTTATGATATTTTTGTATTCAGCTTTTCAATCAAGAGAATATTCGATGATAGATGAATCATTAACCATGTTCTGGCTAACGATTCATCGCACGCTATCAATTATTGGTTATGCAGCTTTTGCAATTGGGTTTGGTGTCGCTGTTATGTACCTAATTCAGGAGAATCAAGTTAAAAGCAAAAAACTAGGTGTCATGTATTTTAGAATGCCATCTCTTGAAGTTCTTGATAATTTGAATTATAAAGTAATTGCTATTGGATTTCCTTTGTTTACCCTTGGTTTTATGACTGGATCAATCTGGAATATTAAAACAGACGAATCATTATTCTCGTGGGATACGTTAAGGACATGGCCTCTTATTGTCGTTTGGCTAATTTATTCGGGTATTTTTTTCGGGAGGCATCTAGCTGGTTGGCGAGGTAAAAGGGCTGCTCAAGGAGCTATTTTTGGATTCATAACTATAATCGTTTCTTATTTTTTTCATGTGGTGTAAGAATGGCTGAGGCAAACCTAATACTTGTCGGAGTTAATCATAAGACAACTCCCGTTGAAATTCGAGAGAAGCTTGCTTTTACAAAAGGCAAAATAGAAGAATCTGTTGATCGACTTTTAAATTTTCCTGACATTATAGAACATACTATTTTATCGACGTGCAATCGTGTTGAAATCTACGCACGAGCAAATGGTCAAAATTCTGCAATTCAGTCGATTAAACAATTTATCTGTGATTTTCATGGTTTGTCAGCAGTGCAGCTAGAAGAGCACTTCTATAGTTACAGTAATGAAGCA
>JABGTQ010000023.1 GCA_018647025.1 Nitrospina sp.
AGCGGAAATTAGATGTCCTGCAATTTGAGGAAAAACTTCTTTTAAAGCGATTACATAAACTGCCATTACCGTGGTCGCTACAGTTGACATCATGCAGGTAATTAAAGTAAGAAGTTCAGATTGTGACATTCGATCAAGATACTTACGTATAGTAATGGAGGACTCAATACCAAAAAAAATACTAGCAGCGGCTGAAAATGACTCGGCTCCAGAAAGTGCCATTGTTTTGTAGAAAAATTTTGCAAAGCCATTGACACATGTTTGAATGATATTTAAGTAATACAATAAACTTATTATGGCGGAAAAAAAAATTACTGAAGGTAAAACTTGTAACGCCAAAATAAAGCCTATCGATTGTGTTCCGTCTGATAAAAATTCACCTGGGCCAATGGCTAAAGGTCCAAATAAAAAAATTGACCCTTTCTGTGATGCTTGCAATATTGATATGAGGACGTTGTTTAACCACTCCAAGGACTGTCGAGTCCAAGGTAACCAAAAAGTCATTCCACCAATAGACCAAGCCAAAAAAATACTACCTAGAATGGTTTTTTTGTTTATTTGATCTTTATTCCCGGTTAACCAAGCGATAAAGCAAATTATAAAAAAACCAGTAAAAGCGATCACCCTATATAACATTTCATCCATAAAACTAGTTCTCAAATTTACAATAATGCGATTATATCTATATAAAAAAATAATTAAATTGAAATCAAGTGAATTAGAGAAAATAAAAACGTTTATTATTATTCTCTTTTAATCAAGATTTCTATAAGATGAAGAAAGTGCTTCCTACATATTACTAGTTAGTAAAGTAATAATTCATGAATTTTGTTATCAGGGATTTTTATGCCAAGTATCGAAATCAAAAGTTTTTTCTATGATTTAATTCATTGTAAAAATAAAATTTTATCTAATTTTGAAAAGTGGGATGAGAAGTATGAAGATGACGAGCGTGGACCACTTGTTGCTGGAATAAAAGAATGTAAAGACTCAGAGCTTATTAATCTTTTAATTAATGTCCAACGTTTAGCTAGTGGTTATGAGCAAATCAAAGAATTGATGGATGCAGCTGAACAAAAAGATGTAGATGATGCCATGATTGACGATGAAGATGATGATGACGATTAATTTCTCAAGTTGTTATTATTTCTTCATTTTTAGTTAAGTCTAGATAAGTGTCCTGACTGTATATTTATCTTTAGTTTTGTCATTCCGTGGTGTCCTCCAATCCAAAGAAAGTTGTCATTGTCAAATTCGATACTGAATACATAATCAGAAACTAACCCATTAGTTTTTGAATAGTTTAAAAATGTAATGCCATCAAATTTTGATAAACCCTTATTAGACCCAACCCATAGGTTCCCATCAGGAGCTTCATTAATTGCCAAAATATAGTTTCCTGGTAGTCCATCTTTAACGGTGTAGTTTCTGAATTCTTCTGTTTCCAAATTAAACACGCTAAGGCCTGCTCCCCATGTCCCAATCCATAATCGGTTAAGTTTATCTAGATGCATAGAGACTATATAGTTAGGGCGAAAAGATGTATTTTTAGTATTAGGTAGGCTCGCAATCTGATTGTTGTGGTGAGAGCCTTTGAATGAGTCAGTGACCAATTGATTGTCCTGCATGACTATTTGATGTGAGGCACCTAGACCATTTTTGTGGTTCCAGTTTTTCCATTGTTTTCCATTAAATAATGATAGCCCTCCTTCTGTACCGAACCAAATATTGTTGTTCTCCCCAATTTCAATAGCATAAACCCAATTATCTATTAATCCACCGTTAGTGCTCTCAGTTGTAAAACTAGTCCAGGAATCACGAATTAGTGGGTCGCCTTGTACTCGATTGACCCCACTCCAGGTAGCAATCCACATTGTTTTTTGGATAAATTTTAAATCATAAACAAATGAATCATTAAGACCTTGAGGCGTGTTTATGTTTATCCATTTCTTCTTAACTAAAAGACTAAGTCCACCCCCATATGTTCCAAACCATAGCTGGTTTTTCGGACCTACTGAAATACTAAAAATTCCATTGCTTAAAAGAGAGTTGCGATTATCATAGACAGTATAATTGTCAACCGAGGTTGTATCGTATTTTATGATACCCATGGATGTTCCCATCCAAAGCGTATTTCCTTGAGATTTAAGTACCTTTACATTTCTAGCGTTTAGTGAGAAGTTGTCGGACTTTAATATGTGAGGGTAGTTCTTACCTTTTGAGTGTTTGACTAGCTTTTTGTCAAAAGTCCTTCCTATATCAGGTAGTAGAATGATAAAAAGGAAGATGCACCACAGGATTAAAGTTAACTTATTGAGGGACTCTTTTTGAAAATATATGCATTGAAAAAACATAATAGTAGGAAGTTTTATTTTGGGAACTTACCTTTAGCTTTAGGAACGAAGTTTGCTGCTGTGTTTTCTTTTATTGTCATATTAACTTTTTATGGTTGTAGCGGTTTCTTTGATCATGAAATAAAAAACGAAACTCTTCCTCCTGTAAAAATTTCTCTAATAGATGAGAAAGAGATGGTTCTTGTCCCATCAGGAGAATTTTTTATGGGAACAAATAAAATAGATGATGAAAAAACGCACCTTAAAATAGGTGCAGTTAAACCACTTTTTGTAGATCAGCATCCATCTAGAAAAATATTTCTTGATTCTTATTATATAGATAAATATGAAGTAACCAACGAAGAATATAAACGTTTTCTTGATTCATCCGGTTATGACGAATTACCAGGACATTGGGAAAATGGTATATACGCAAAGGGAACAGATCGTTATCCAGTTACTCATGTCACATGGAGAGAGGCATTGACCTACGCCCTTTGGGCTCAAAAAACATTACCGTCAGAAGCACAGTGGGAGAAGGCTGCTCGAGGGGTTGACGGACTGTTGTATCCCTGGGGTAACGATTATGAAAAAGGAATATCTAATATGGACACTGATGGAGCAAGAGCTTTGGTTGAAGTGGGTAAATACCCTGGCGACGTTAGTCCATATAAAGTTTATGACCTGGGGGGAAATGTTATGGAATGGACTTTGGATTGGTATCAACCTTACCCAGGTAGTACTTACAAAAACTCAAGATATGGGAAAATATTGAAAGTGTTACGTGGAAATGCCTTTCAAAAGGCCGGACATTATTTTTTAGAGGCTTATCGTTACACTTTTTCTAGAACAGAAGCAGACCCCAATGATTATTTTGAAAACGTTGGTTTTCGAACTTTAGAGTATCCAAAAAAAATAAAGATGCAGTAACGCTCAAAAGGTAATATTGGAGTGATAAAAAATAGTAGAACGTTTTAAAATAATTACTCAAGTATTGTATTCTCTAGATTAGCACCCTCAGTAATGGCCTTTGAGATATTGGCGTCTACTAGATAAGCATCAGCTAAATTAGCATTAGTGAAATTAGTTCCATGTAAGTTGGCTTCAAGGAAAAATGAATTTTGAAGATTTAAGCCTTTCAAGTTAGCGTAGGTGAGGTCAGCTCCTTCTAAATTGGCTTCATCTATTTGAGTTTCAGAACAAAAAGCATCCTTTAAATTTACTCCAAGTAAGTTTGCATTACTTAATTTAACTCCTTTTAATGTACAGGAACTTAAGTCTGAATATTTCAGGATTGCTCCAGATAAGTCTGTTTCATTTATTTTTGAAAAGCTTAGGTCTGACCCTCTAGCATTAACTCCTTTCATCTTTGACTTATTTATTTCCACCTGCTTCATATAGGTATACATAAGCCTTGAAAATGAAAGGTCACATTCGTCGATGATAGTAGAATAAAAATTTGAATGATTTAGATTAGAACCACTCATCTTACAATTTTTAAAATTGGCATTTGATAGTTCACATTGTTCTGCGGTGACATTTTTAAAATTACAGTTTACAAAAACCGCTTCTTCAAAGTTAATCCCAGCTAACTTTGCTCCTGTAAAATCTATATCTGTAAGTTTAGAATTTTTTAAGGAGCTACCTTGAAGTGAAGCCTGAGTAAAGTTGATTCCGGTGAGTGTAGAGTTTTCTAACTTTACTTTATCAAAAGTTGCATAAACAAAGCTCGCTCCCTCAATGCTAGCGCCATTAAGGTCATACTCAGTAAAGTCAGCTCCATCTTGCTTGGATTCTTTTGCTAAGAGAGCTATGACTTCGTCAACATTTGACATAGTTTAATCGTATTTTCTTTCATGGGGGGGAAGAAGTGCGTTCATGCTTTTTTGTATTTTTGATGGATTTGATCGTTCAAAAATACCCATGATTCCGACACGAATAGTTCCTATTAACGTAATTTCGTGTTCTGTGCGTAATGAAAGCTTTGCTGTTACAGGCGTTATTAGCAGATTGGCAAAAATTAGGCCATAAAATGTAGTTATTAATGCTGTGGCAAGTGCCGGCCCGAGGGTTGCTGGGTTATCAATATGCATTAACATTTGTATAAGGCCAATCAGGGTACCTGCCATACCAAATATCGGAGCCTGCACTCCCATAAATCTTAAAATTTTTTGTCCGCCGTTATGTCTTTCTTTAAGAGAATTAATTTCATGGTCTAAGATCGCATATATTTCACGCCCGTTATAACCATCTACGATCATGGAAATACCATTTTTTAAAAAACGGTTTTCAACTTTTGATTCAGCACTTTCTAGAACCTTCATACCCCCTTTGCGGTATTTTTCCGCAAGATCCATGATGTCATCTATATGTTCAATAGCTTCACCACCATCTGGGCGAAATGCTGACATAATAACCGGTATCATCTCAAGAATTTTATTGGACTGAAAGGCAATAAAAGTAGTAGAAACACATCCACCCATAACGATCAATGCGGCATTTAAGTTTGCAAAAACACCCGCATCTCCACCAAGAATAATAGCTAGAAGAATAAGTCCGGTTCCAGCAACTACCCCCAGAATAGTCCCTGAATCAAACCCTCCGGTTGCTACATCATCATCAAAGTCTAAATTTTTTGATTTTTTTGCCATAAATTAATCTATTAATTAGGGGTTTTAATATTGCTAGGCATCGATCTTTTTTTTAACGAGCGTATTATATATTTATGAAGCCAAGGTATCTTAATTAAGTCTTTACGGTCACATGGAATAAAATATTTAAGAAAATTAGGTTGTACTATTTTTTTAGCGTCTATTTGAGGGCTTAATTCTTTAAAGGCACGATCCAAACTATTAAGACCTGAATATGTTTTACAGAAAAGTTCACCCCAGGTAGTTATATAAATAGTGGAAAGGCTGTTAATTTTGTCTAACCGTTTATTAAGAAAATCGTTTAGCTCTACTGATGTTTTACACTGTGTTATATCTCCTAACGTCACAAAAATAGGTGGGGGGTTCCCAAAATCCGCAATTAAATAAAGCTGTTTAATCTTAGGGTCAGCCATGATGTCATCGTTTGAAATTGCGGCAATATTCACAGATGATATAAAGGATGAAATTTGATCTAGTAAATGTAGTAAATCATTTTGTTTTATTGAGCTTCCATCGGCTTGGAGTAAAATTTCGGGGTTGTCGTCGTCATATTTTTCAACTTTTTTAGAATAAAGATGATTGTTTGCTGTGAAAGCGATTAAAGTTGGCAGTAAGCCACTTTTTTTGATGATAGCAGTTGGGTCGACCTTATCAATATAGGCTGGCGCTCGACCTCTAATTAGATACCATGCGCCTTTATTTTCATTTTTTGGTTTTTCATAAAGAAAAGTCAACTTAGCTTCGTTTGTTTTACCATCAATAAGAGCGCCAACATTTTCCACCTTATTGGGTACAGTCCGATAGGCGCTAAATAGTTTTCGGCCGAGGAGGTTGGTATCTTTTTCTGTTATCATACTTTCACTAGCATCAAGAGTACTATTTTTATCTGAAATATTTTTATAGGAACCCATTAAAATTTTATTAATTCTGTTGCCCAATTCAACTTTTTGATTCATCTGCCAATCGGTATAATATTTATTTATATGGTCTATTTTTGGTCCATCCCATCCCCACTCTTTAAGCATTTTTATTAAAGTTATTTTTTTCCAGTAGTCAGAACCATTTACCATCTCATCGCTTGTGACTTGAGTTCCTACTTTTAAGTAAAATGCTGAACGTAAAGCTTCTACTTGTTTTTCTTCTTTATTATCAGAAAAATATTTTTGTACTCGCGAAAACATTAGAAGGTATGGATCTATTTGATCGTGTGGGGTGCCATTAAATATTCTCTCCTTAACTTGGTGGGACAAGAGGTTTGATTTTGTTTCTGTGAACATATAATCTTCCAAAATTCCCATTTTCATTAAGGTTTTAAAAGGAGATTTAAATGATTTGATCAGCGCCCAAATTGAAGCGCCAAAAAATTCACCGTTTGAAATATCATCAACGTTTCCCATGTCAATAAATTCTTCTTTTTTGAGAAGAGTTTTATTAGCATTGATCATCTTGTATAACTCAGAATAACGTTGATCATCGCATTCAACAGGAGCAATAAGCCAGAATGGAATTTTCCCGGTGACTATAATCATAGTTCGATACATTTCTTCTTTAAGTAATTTTGCTAGTGCAGATCCTGTGCTTTCACTATCGCTTTCTCCAAAAATATTATTACGAACCTCGTTATGGTCATTTATAAAGAAATGTGTTTCTAAATGGTAATTATCCCAAGTCCAAGTTTCTATCAAGTTTAGTTTTTTTTGAAATAGTTTCAGACTGTTTTCGGTGAAACTATTTTTATCTACTAGTAAAGTGTAATCAAGATCAGATTTTTTGCTTTGTGCAATTGAACCAAGAGAGCCCATCAGCAATGCTGTGTGAATGACTGGAGTTAAATTTTTTTGTCTTCGGATTATAATATTAGGAAAAAGCTTTTCTG
>JABGTQ010000162.1 GCA_018647025.1 Nitrospina sp.
CCTGGGCAATCATTTTCGGTGTTATAGCCCTCACAATCTATCTAGAAAAATATATTGAAAAATCCCTGCCTGATGGAGCTCAGCGTCACAGAATACTGGGGCGAGTGACTATGGTAATTTTCGCCTTAATTTTGGTAACGAGTACCTTAGTTTACCTTATGCTATACGTCATTTATCCGAAAATATAGTTATTAGAAGCCTTATTAAGCAGGATGTGGGATTAACAATCCTTAAAAAAAAGGTTACAAAATAGATTCCACTATTTCATAATCAGGGGTTTCCTCTTGACACTTTTTAAAACCCTGTGGTAAAGTTTGCGGGTTAAATGATCTCGAAATACATAAGTAGTAGGTAAAGAGCTGTGAGTCCATTTACTCCGAGACCTATGTAGACAATGTTATCGAAAATTTTTCCATTTTTGCTCGGCATGTACTTTCCTCATGTTGAGAGAATTAAATTTATGGTAAGCTAACACCCATAATTTATAACTGTCAAGGGTAAATTGTTTTAATATTCAACACTTTTTTTAGGGGCGTTTGCAATGGACTTAGAAAAACTTAAAGAAAAATCGGGCCCGTGGATCTATATGGGAACTGTTGTATTTTGTTTGTGGTTCTTTTACTGGTTTGCTTCCGTTTGGCGATAAACGATAATAACTTGAATAAAATTTGTTTAGGTAAATATTAAAAGGGGGTAATTGTGGAGTTTGAACAAAAAAAATTCATAACCGGAAAATCAATTACGTGGTTCATCATTGCGTTTATCGCGATGTTTTTCTATTACTTCTTCATTAACTGGGGTCTAATGGAGGTTCAAGGTTTGGATTTTTTCTACCTTTGGTCCTCAGGAGCAGGCCCAGCAGCTAGTCACTGATTCTAGAAAAAATAGTGTTAATAAAAATGGCGAGCTCTTTCGAGCTTGCCATTTTTTTTTGATATCAGTAATATTTCTACTCACTTATAAACAATCATGAACGGAAAAGCGGCCTCTAGGATTTACCTCATAAGGCATGGTGAAACAGCAAACGCTGAAGAAGTTTGCTTTAATGGACATTTTGATGTTGATCTCTCAGATGAAGGCGAAAAGCAAAGCATCCTTATTGCCAAAGCTTTAAAAAACCTCCCTATCAAAGCTGTTTACAGTAGCGACTTGAAAAGAACCCAGATTGGTGCCAAGTTTGTAGCAGATGAATTAAACCTTACGCACATCCCATACAAAGAATTACGTGAATTGGCGTTTGGTGACTGGGAAGGGTTGAGCATAAGTGAAGTTAATCTTAAGTATCCTGGCAAACTGAAAGAAAGGCTTCAGAACATAGAACTTTTCCAGGTTGAGGGAGGAGAATCATTTTTTCAACTCAAAGATAGGGTTATCCCTAAATTCAAGAGTATTTTAGCTAACCACCCTTCCGATAGCATCGTTATACTTTGCCATGGAGGTGTTATCCGCACTATTTTGGCTTATATATTAGAAATTTCTGTAAAAAATCTTTTCCGCATTAACCAACCTTATGCCTCAGTTAATATCATTCAGTATTACGAGGTAGGAGATCCAGTCGTTGATTTGATGGGAGGAAGCCATTGTAATATTGGTCTCTCTAATTCATCTGATAAAAAAATTTCTATCCAATAAAAAGGTTTTTTATGAGTTGGCTTATTCGCATTCACAATGCAGATGTTTTTTTAAATGGTAAACAAGTCCTAAACTCTATCGACTGGACTATGAGAAAAAAAGAAAATTGGGCGGTCGTGGGAGTTAATGGCGCAGGTAAAACATCATTCATGAAACTCATTTTTGGCGAGTTAATACCAATAGATGGTGGCGAAGTTCGTTGGTTTGATAATGAAAAACACGAACCACTTATTGATGCTAGAAAACGCATTGGTTTTGTATCAGCAGATCTCCAAGAAAACTATGTACCATCCACGCTTTGTAAAAATGTAGTCTTATCCGGGTTTTTTTCTTCAATCGGGCTATATAAAAAAGCTACTCATAAGCAAATAGAAATAGCTGCCTATTGGATGGAGTTCTTGGAAATACAAAATTTAAGCAATGAACCGATTGGAAAAATATCCTATGGAGAAGCACGAAGAATTCTTCTAGCAAGAGCTTTGGTCAACCTCCCCGATTTGTTAATTTTAGATGAGCCCTGTTCAGGGCTAGACATCCCAACAAAAGAGCTGTTTTTGCACACCCTCGAGAAGCTTGCTAAAACGAAAACTCAACTAATATATGTCACCCACCATATTGACGAAATTCTTCCTCTGACAACTCATGTTCTATTTCTCAAGAATGGGACTATTTTTTCTAAAGGAACTAAAAGTAAAATGCTTACGGGACAACAACTATCGAGGGCTTTCGATTGCCATTTAGAATTAAAAAAAACGTCCGGACGCTTTTGGATTACAGGAAGTCGGCTAGGCAAATCAAGAAATTCTATAAATCGTCCAAACTAATAACCAGTCAACACTTGTCCAAATCTAAGACAATACTGTACAATTTATATATACATATTTTTTTTAAGATCACTTGGGCAGATAATGAGTCAAAATAAAATTTTTTTTCTCGTAACAACTATATGGGTTTTTTTACTTATCGTTACTCCTTATACCTGGTCTCAAGAAAAAGCCGAAGATTGGTTTTTAAAAGGTAATACGCTAAGTCGCCAAGGTCGCTTTGAAGAAGCAGTTGTTGCTTACAAAAAATCGATTGAACGTAACCCAAGTGCAACGGTCTCGCATTTTAATCTCGCACTAGCATATAAAAACCTAAACAAGCAAAAAGAAGCTGCAATAGCTTTTGAGAAAACCGTCGAGCTAGAACCTGGAAATCTAGATGCCCGCTATAGTTTGGGGAGTGTATATAACCACCTCGAACGATGGGAAGACGCTATTGCTCAATTAAATATGGTTGTCCATCGACGACAAGATGATGCTGAAGCGCATGGAAATCTGGGATGGGCCTACTATAATTATGATAAGGGACCACAGTTCAAGTATCTGGTAATTATAAATCTAAGAAAAGCCATTGATTTATTTGAATCAAAAAACCAGAATAAAGCTGCCAATTCAACGAGAAAAGTTTTAGAAGATGCTATGAACAAGTTTAATTTTAATAGAAAAAATTAAGCTCTCTTCACACTACTCTGACTTAAAAAATTCTTTAAAAACTTGTATAAGGTATTCTTGATCTTCAGAACCAGCCATTTCCCGAATTGAATGCATTGATAACATAGGGCTCCCAATATCTACCGTGCGAATACCGAGGTTGGTAGCCGTAACTGGCCCAATCGTACTACCACAACGCATGTCCGACCTAACAGAAAACTTCTGTACAGGGACTTTGGACTTTCTACATAATTGTTCGAACTGTGAAGAAGTCACACCTTCAGTAGCATATTTTTGTCCGGAATGACTTTTGATCACTGGGCCAGCATTTATCATCGGCATGTGATTACCATCATGCATTTCTGCATAGTTAGGATGAACTGCATGTGCCATATCTGCAGATATAAATAATGACCTTGCAATCCCCCTCATCAATGCCTCTCTTGATTGTTTTTTGGCTGTAGATATTCTTTCTAAAATATCCTTTAGAAAAGGGGAACTCCCACCTTGGGCTGTGTCACTACCTATTTCTTCATTGTCATAAAATACTAAAACATGTGTAGCTACATTTTTTTTAGGTGATTCTAGTAAAGCGGCCATGGCAGCATGACAGGAAGCAAGGTTATCTAATCGGGAAGCAAACAAAAACTCA
>JABGTQ010000163.1 GCA_018647025.1 Nitrospina sp.
AAATCAGTTGTTAATTTAGATGACTCGGTTGGTCGTGAAATCGCTGAGGAATTTCCAAGAAACTTATTGACCATTGGTATCGAAAAATCTGCCGATGTTATGGCGGAAGATTATAGTTTATCTGAACTTGGTAGTTGCTTTACTCTAAAGACCCCATTTGGATCTTGTAAGATAAAAACTCATTTGCTGGGACTTCACAATATATATAATCTAATGTCGGCGGCGTCAGCAGTTCTCCATCAAGGTCTTTCGTTGGACCATATTGCTCAGGGTTTGCAGTCTATTGAACGTGTTCCGGGTCGTTGTGAAAAAATATTTTGTGGTCAGCGTTTTTCCATTGTTATTGATTATGCGCATACAGATGACGCTCTTCATAATGTGATTAAAGCGGCAAAAGCATTTACCCCTGGGCGAGTGATTACAGTGTTTGGATGCGGTGGAGATCGTGATAAAGGAAAACGAAAAGATATGGGTCGTGTTGCAATAGAAGAAAGTGATTTTTCAGTTATTACTTCAGATAACCCCCGGACAGAAAATCCTCAGTGTATTTTAGATGACATCCTTGCTGGTGTCCCTTCTTCTGTTTGCCTAGGTAAAGATTACGAAGTTATTGTTGATAGAAAAGAAGCAATTAGGTTTTCTGTCAGAATAGCGAAGCCAGGTGACCTTGTTCTCATAGCGGGTAAGGGGCATGAGAATTATCAAATTTTAAAAACTGGATCGATTCACTTTAACGACCGAGAGATAGCTGAAGAGGCTGTGAAAGACGTGTCGCAAGATGATTGAAATGAAGGTTGAAGAGTGTTTAAGGGCTATCGGTGGAAAAAATTCTTCGGGTGTTGGGGATGAATTTTTTCGCGGGGTATCTATAGATTCGCGAACTTTAAAGAAAGGCGAATTATTTGTTTGTATCCAGGGGGATAGATTTGATGGTCATAACTTCATAAAAGAAGCTCAAGATAAGCAAGCAGCTGCCATCGTTCTTTCAGAAGAAAGCGAAATGGGTCGGGTAAGAGGGAAGACCCCTGTTGTTATCCGCGTTAAAAATACGCTGAAAGCATTACAGGAGTTAGCTTTGTTTTATAGAAAAAAAATGCCTGTAAAGGTTATCGGAATAACCGGCACTAATGGCAAGTCCACAACAAAAGAAATGACAGCTGCTATAACGCAGAAAAAATTTAAAACAATTAAAACAAAAGGCAATCTGAATAACCATATTGGGTTGCCTCTTAATATTTTTGATCTTTCTAAAACTGATGAGATCGCAGTAATGGAAATGGGTATGAGCGCGGCAGGCGAGATTAAACGGCTTGCTGAAATAGCAAAGCCGGAAATAGGTGTGGTTACTAATATTTCTGAGGGTCACTTGGTTCATTTAAAAACTTTAAAAAAAGTTCAAGCTGCTAAGGGGGAACTTTTCGATTCTTTAAGTGAGAAAGAAACCGCAATAGTAAATGCTGATGACCCATTAGTCTTGGAGTTAGCAAAATCCGTGCGAGCAAAGGTGATTACGTATGGCATTTATAAGGGGGCTGATATTAAAGCTGAAAATATTTGTCCAATGGACCGAGAGGGTTTTAAATTAAGTGTTAATTTTTCGGGTAAAAATATTCCGATATGTATTCCGTTTTTAGGTGAATGTAATATTTATAATGCCCTAGCTGCCATTGCTACCAGCTGGTCTTTGGGGATAGCGCCTGATGATATTAAGCAAGGACTGATGGCAGCGAAGTTGTTGGCTAATAGATTTGAGGTTAGTGAGCATAGGGGGGTTACGATTATTAACGATTCTTATAATGCTAATCCGAGGTCAATGAAAGAAGCCCTGAAGATCTTAGCTAAGTATAAGTGCAAGGGCCGTCGTTTTTTTATCGTTGGAGAGATGTTAGAGCTTGGAGATCTTTCAAAACCTGCTCATAAGGCTCTTGGTGTCGATGTTGCCAAATACTCCATTGACTATCTAGTTACTGTTGGTGATCTTTCGTCCCACGTTGCTAAAAGTGCCGTTGCCTCTGGTATGAATAAAAAAAATACTGCTATAGCTTCAGGTCACGAATGTGCGGTGGCATTTATAAAAAAACATTCACGATCCGGTGACTGTCTACTGGTAAAAGGTTCGCGGGGATCAAAAATGGAAGAAGTTGTTAGGCGTTTTGTGGCTTGATAAATTAGGAACAATTAAAAGGATCTATTGAAGCATGCTTTATCATATTTTCTATCCATTAAGCTCTGATTACTCATTTTTGAATGTATTTAGATACATTACGTTCCGATCGGCCTATTCAGGAATTACAGCTTTGATATTCAGTATGCTTATGGGGAGGGTGATGATTCGCATGCTTAGAGTATTTCAGGTAGAGGAGAAAATTCGTGACGACGGGCCAGAAAGTCATGCTGCTAAGTCTGGGACTCCCACTATGGGAGGAATTCTTATTATATTGTCTTTAATCATCGCTACGCTTCTTTGGGCAAACCTAAAAAACCCTTATGTGTGGCTTGTCCTTTTGTCCACTGTCGGTTTTGGTCTAATAGGATTTGTGGACGATCTTATGAAATTAAAAAAAGATGAGGGGATGACGGCTAGGATAAAATTAATCTTGCAAGTTCTGCTGAGCCTGGCTATAGGAATTTACTTAGTTTATTTTGATCCAAGTCGAAGTGAATACGCGACCCGTTTATACATTCCTTTTGTTAAAGAGTTCCAACCAGACCTTGGAACTTGGTATCTATTGTTAATAGTTGTTACGATTGTGGGTACATCAAATGCGGTCAACCTAACGGATGGTCTAGACGGACTAGCAATCGGTCCTATTATCATTGCAACGATTACATATACCTTGATCCTTTATCTTTGCGGTCACTTTAAATTTGCTGAATATCTTCGTATTCAACACATTAAAGATGCAGGTGAAGTAGCTGTGTTTAGTTCTGCGGTAATAGGTGCCAGCCTTGGGTTTCTTTGGTTTAACTCCTACCCTGCACAAATTTTCATGGGAGATGTGGGGTCTTTGTCGTTGGGTGGGCTTTTAGGCACAATCGCTGTTATAGCAAAGCATGAGCTTCTTCTATTATTAGTCGGTGGAATATTTGTAATAGAGGCTCTGTCTGTAATCATTCAAGTCGCATATTTCAAGTATACCGGGGGAAAGCGTTTTTTTAAAATGGCGCCATTGCACCATCACTTTGAGCATTCTGGTTGGGCAGAACCGAAAGTGATTGTCCGTTTTTGGATAGTTGCTGTAGTCCTGGCAATGATTAGTCTCAGTACATTAAAATTAAGGTAATAATGCTACTAGTCAATAAAAATATAACAGTGGTAGGGATGGGGCTTACAGGCATAGCTTCAGCAAACTTTTTAGTTTCCAAGAAAGCTCGTGTCACTCTTATTGATTCGAAGCCACGATCCAAACTGGAAAAGGATTTCCGTTCGTTAAATTCACAAATACGTACACTTTTTGAGTGCTCTGAAATTCCATTAAATTCGGAGCTGATAGTGCTCAGCCCAGGTGTGAATATTAATTCTCCATTTTTAGTCAAAGCCAATAAACAAGGGGTCCCGGTAATTAGTGAAATTGAACTTGCCTCACGTTTTACTCAAACACCTATCATCGCTGTGACAGGAACAAACGGAAAATCTACCGTAACTACTCTAATAGGAGATATTTTAAAACAAGCAGGTAAAAGAGTTGTTGTTGGCGGAAACCTGGGAAGGCCATTTATTGATTTGCTTAGAGTAGAGAATGTTGACTATTTTGTTTTGGAAATTTCTACCTTTCAATTGGAGGGTATTAAAAGTTTTCGACCTCATATAGCAATTATTCTTAATATCACACCAGATCATCTAGATCGCCACAAAAACTTTAAAGAATATTCTGATTTAAAGGGAAAGATTTCTGCTTTTCAAACTGAAGAGGACACTCTAATCCTTAACAAAGATGACGAGCATGTTTTGAAACAGGCAATACATAGTAAGGCAAAAAAAGTTTTTTTTAGCATGACCCAAAAAGTTGCAAAAGGAACATTTCTAGAAGGGAATTTTATCACTAGTAGCTTTAATGAAAAAGAAAAACACTTTCTATCTGTAGATGGGTTGAGACCACCCCTGAAATTTCAAATTGAAAATATTTTGGGTGCAGTGGCTGTAACAAGTCTTCTCAATGTAACTAAAGATGATGTTGCTAACGTCGCAACTAACTTTAAAGGATTGGATCATAGAATCGAATTAGTAAGGACAGTTCATGGTGTAGATTTTGTAAATGACTCGAAAGGAACTAATGTGGGGGCTTTGCATAAGTCATTAGAAAACTTCTCTCGCCCAATTATTTTAATAGCAGGGGGTAAAGACAAGGGAGGGGATTTCCAGACATTAAAAATACCATTCAAAAAAAAGGTCAAGCATCTGGTTCTTATCGGAGAAACAAAAGATAAGTTCCGAGAAATTTTAAATGGTTCATTTAGTTATGAAGATGCAGAGAGTATGGAAGATGCTGTCGAACGAGCTATGAAAAAAGCGAGGTCAGGAGATATTGTATTGCTATCACCAGGTTGCTCTAGCTTCGATATGTTTGTAGATTTTAACGATCGTGGAAATCAATTTAAGGAAATTGTAAGTCGTCTTTAAGATAAGAAATTTAAATTAACTTTTGGTTTGAGAATAACTTTCTAAAGTTGTTTGTTCCAGCCGCTGTTATTTTAGACAAAGATTTTAATTAAAGGTTGAAATTATATTTTGTGGAGAAAAAGTTGAATCGTTTGAAATTAAAGCAATTACATTGCGACTCAATACTTCTTGCTGTGACAATCATCTTAGTATTAATTGGTCTTGTGATGGTATTTAGTTCTAGCGGTGTGTATGCGATGGAAAAATATAACGATGCTTATTATTTTCTCAAACGTCAGGTCGTGTGGGCTGCTCTTGGGGCGATGATAATGTTATCTGCTCGTAAAATGGATTACCGTAATTTAGAAAAATATACCTATTACATTATGGGTTTAGTTTTTTTAATGTTATTAGCAGTTATGATACCTGGTTTTGGAAAAGAAGTTGGGGGAGCGAGGAGATGGTTAGTTCTAGGAGGGTTTACTTTCCAGCCATCAGAACTAGCTAAGTTTGCACTGATACTATTCATAGCTAAATCTCTTGTAAAACGATCTGATCAATTGAGAAACTTTGCATATGGTTACTTGCCTAAGTTAATCGTTCTTAGTTTTTTCTTCTTACCGATTTTATTCCAGCCCGATTTTGGAACTGCAATCACTATATGTGCGGTCACCTTCATAATGCTCATGTTAGCTGGGTTACGATCAAAATTTTTAATATATTCGATTTTAGTTATCGTCCCCCTTTTTACTATTGCGATTATGAATGCGGAATATCGAATGCGCAGGATAGTTGCATTTCTTAACCCATGGGAGAACGAATCAAATGCTGGTTTTCAGGTCATACAATCATTTTATGCATTTGGACGTGGAGGAGTATTTGGCTCTGGAATAGGTAGTAGTAGTCAAAAACTATTTTACTTACCAGAGGCGCATACAGATTTTATTTTTTCAGTGATCGGTGAAGAACTTGGTTTTACCGGAGCCTTGATTATTATTATTTTATTTTCAATGTTGATTTGGAGAGGATTTTTCATTGCTTACCATGCTAAGGATTCTTTTGGGGTTCATGTCGCGATTGGATTAACGCTTTTAATTGGCATTCAGGCATTCATGAATATGGGAGTTACTGTAGGTTTACTTCCAACAAAGGGGTTGACACTTCCTTTTGTAAGTATGGGGGGATCATCTCTTGTGATTTTAATGCTTTCAATAGGTGTGTTGTTAAATATTTCAGAAAAACCGATTCAAAAATAATCCGAGAATTATGAAACGAAAAGTTGTGATTGCAGGAGGAGGGACAGGGGGTCATTTATTCCCTGGTATAGCGCTCGCAAAGGCACTCAAAAGAAATGATATGACAACTGAAATTGAATTCGTAGGCACTAAGCAGGGAATTGAATCAAAGATCCTCCCTGAGGAAGGGTTTAAACTTAAAACTATTATTTCTTCAGGTTTATTGGGGAAAAAAGGGCTCGCTAGGTGGATTTCATTGTTCAAGCTTCCGATTGGTACAGCTGAATCAATTTGGTTCCTATTCAGTAATCGTCCCAATCTTGTAGTAGGAGTTGGCGGTTACGCATCTTTTCCGTTGGTTTTTTCAGCTTGGCTGTTACGTATTCCGATTCTAATTCACGAACAAAATGCGTTTCCAGGTATGGCTAATAAATGGCTAGGAAAAATTGCCGATAAGGTGGCGATATCCTATTTAGAATCTAAACAATTTTTTCCAAAAAAAAAGGTAGAAGTTACAGGGAACATGGTCCATGAGAAACTTTGCCAGCCAAGAGGAGACTTCCCCTCTCCTATAAAGGAACCATTCTGGGTATTGATTCTAGGTGGAAGTCAAGGAGCTCACTCGATTAATATGGCAATGATTGAAGCGTTAGATCTTTTGTCTAATCGTAAAAAAAGAATCTTTGTAACACACCAGACAGGTTTTTCAGATTATGAAATTGTTAAAAAAAAATATACTGAGAAAGGTTTTTCCGCCAATGTCATGCCATTTTTAACTGATATGCCTGAGAGATACCGCATTGCATCTCTTGTTATATGTCGGTCTGGCGCGACAACTCTTGCTGAAATTACTGCCGCAGGAAGAGCTTCGTCCCTTATCCCTTTTCCATATGCAGCTAATAATCACCAAGAGCATAACGCTAGGGTAATTGAAGCAGCCAATGCTGGGGAAATAATTTTAGATAAAGATGTATCGGGTGAGCGACTTGCACAATCAATTAAAAGAGCGATGGACGAACCGGAACAACTTAAAAGAATGGAAGATAATAGTTATCGTCTTGGTAGTCGAGACGCTGTTGAAAAAGTTAAGAGGATTTGTTTAGAGTTAATGGGTGATGTAGTAAGAATTATGGAAAACAACAATAAAACGAAAGAAAAAAATGTTTTGTTATGCTTTTAGGAAAAACCAAAAGAATCCACTTTGTCGGGATCGGAGGTTCAGGCATGAGTGGAATAGCTGAAGTTTTAATAAATCAGGGTTATGAGGTAAGTGGATCTGATAGGGTCGCAACGTCTGCGACAGACCATTTGGAACATCTTGGGGCTAAGATATTTTTTAATCATGCACCTGAAAATATCGAAGGTTCACAAGTTGTCGTGGTGTCTAGCGCTATAGAGCAAAGTAACCCAGAAGTAACCTCAGCAAAAGAAATCAATATACCTGTAATTCCTCGTGCAGAAATGCTGGCTGAACTTATGCGTATGAAGTATGGAATCGCTATCGCTGGAACGCATGGAAAAACAAC
>JABGTQ010000164.1 GCA_018647025.1 Nitrospina sp.
AAATATCATTTTTGGGAAAGATGGGGTTTCAAATGATGTCGTTGATGATGTTGTTAGAAAATCAGGTTTATTAGCAGATTTAAACCGATTTCCTGATGGTTTGGAAACAGTTATTGGCGAACGTGGAGTGTCTCTATCTGGAGGACAAATTCAAAGGGTTGCTCTTGCGCGTTCATTACTTTTGCGCCCCAAAATTCTTGTGCTTGATGACGCATTTTCAAGCCTAGATGCCGAAACTGAAGATAATATCCTAAAAAATATACGAGAGTTTACATCTGGAATTACTACAGTAATGGTGTCTCACCGTCTTACAGCAGTGCGCAAGGCAGATCGAATTATTTTAATTAACGATGGGCAAATATTAGAAGATGGGACTCATGATGAATTACTTCATTTAGATGGAAAGTATGCACAGACTTATAAAAACCAGGCGCTTGCTATGGAAATGGAGATAACCCTCCAATGAGCGAATTGCATCAAGAAAGTTTAACAGATAGATATCGTGATTGGGTTTTATTAAAAAGATTAGTTGTTTATCTAAAGCCCTATCGAACGTTAGTATTATTGGCAGTTTTTTTTCTTTTTTGTGTTTCCATATTAAGTCTATCGGGGCCTTATCTTACCAAAATTGCTATTGATGATTATATCGCGGTGTCAAACCTGGAAGGATTAAATCAGATTGCATTGATTTATCTTGTCGTTCTTGGTGTGGCATTTATTTGTCAGTTTGTTCAAACTTATTTGATGCAATACATTGGTCAAAAGGTGATGTATGACTTGAGGACAGAAACCTTTGCCCATATGCATCGAATGTCATTTAAGTTTTTTGATAATAATCCAATAGGAAAGCTAATCACTCGAGTCGTCAATGATGTTGAGGTGCTCAATGAGATGTTGACTTCAGGGTTGATTCTTGTTTTTAGTGATTTGTTTATTCTGGTAGGAATTTTTTCAATGATGTTTTATTTAGAGTGGAAGATGGCACTTGTGGTTTGTCTAGTTTTCCCTTTGTTATATTTAGCAACTTGGGCTTATCGAGTTCGAGCACGAGATGCTTTGAGAAAGAACAGGGCTCACATAACTCGGTTAAATTCGTTTCTTGAGGAAAATCTTTCTGGGATGTCAACGGTTCAGATATTTAATAAAGAAAATAGTCACGAGAATAAATTTAGAGATACAAATAAAGATAAAGTTGATGAGGATCTCCGGTCAGTATATTACAACGCTATTTACCTTCCCTCGATTGATTTTTTTAGTGCTCTTGGTATCGCGCTAGTAATTTGGTATGGAGGCGGTAAATTTGTTCAAGACCAGATTCAACTGGGTGTTTTAGTAGCATTTTTACAATATCTGCAAAAATTTTTTGAACCGATTCGAGATCTAGCTGAAAAATTTAATATTATCCAGACAGCTATTGCATCGGCAGAGCGAACTTTTGAATTACTTGATACACCGGAAGATATTGTGGACTCTCATTCTTCAAAATCTTTGAAAAAGGTTCGTGGTGAAGTTGAGTTTCGTAACGTGTGGTTTTCTTATAAAAAGGATGAAGAGGTATTAAAAGATATATCGTTTTCTCTTTTGGAGGGTGAAAGTCTGGCAGTCGTTGGGGCGACAGGTGCCGGGAAGTCATCGCTCATAAATGCTTTGTGCCGATTTTATGAAATCAGTCGAGGGAATATTTTGTTGGATGGTGTACCCACCAATCAAATTAATAAGCACGACCTTCGTCGACAAATAGCATTAGTGCAACAAGATGTTTTTATTTTTTCGGGAAGTATTTTAGATAACATTCGTTTGGGGAATCCTCACTTGAAGGAAGATAAAGCTATAACTATAGCCAAATCAGTCAATTTGCACCGGTTTGTCGATTGTCTTCCAGATAAATATGAGCAGAATGTCAGGGAAAAAGGGAGTTTGCTTTCACTTGGTCAAAAGCAATTACTTTCATTAGCTAGAGCGTTGGTGGTAGATCCTAGAATTCTTGTGCTAGATGAGGCGACCTCTAGTATTGATACGGAAACGGAACTTCAAGTTCAAAGTGGGATTAAAGAACTTATACGTGGAAGAACATCAATCATTATAGCGCATAGACTTTCGACCTTAAAGAATGTTGATAAAATCTTAGTTCTTAAAGAAGGTCGTATGGCAGAATATGGGACACAAAAAGAATTACTGCTGAAAAGAGGAATTTATTGGAAACTTTACAACTTGCAAGCAGTTAACGATGTTAAGTTATAAATTAAATATTTAGGCTCTTTGTGAAACGATATTCTTAGAAATATAAAAAATTTCTGTTAAATCTAGATGCAAACATTTTAAATTTATTTAACTATCCATGGCTGCTGAAAAAACAGTATCTGAAATTTCTTCTATAGCGAAAGCGGCGTCTTTGCAGCTAGCTCATTTGCCCGTTGATATTAAAAATAGAGCGTTGGAATTAGCCGCTTCAGCTATTGAGGGTGGTTGTTTATCCATACTTCAAGAAAATGTTAAAGATCTCGAGTTTGCTCAAAATGAAAATATATCAGGTCCGCTTATAGCTCGACTTCGTTTAAATGAAAATAAGATCATGGGGATGGCGAAAGGAATTAGAAGCGTCATTAGACTTGAAGATCCAGTTGGTCAGCAACAGATGGCGATAGAAATGGATGAGGGTTTGACTTTATACAGAGTGACCTGTCCCATAGGAGTTATTGGGGCTATTTTTGAGTCTCGTCCAGATGCTGTACCACAAATTTCTTCATTATGCTTTAAGTCAGGTAATGCTGTTATTCTTAAAGGGGGTAGAGAAGCACAACATTCAAATAAAATGATCGTTTCATTGATTAGTGATGCTATTGAGCAGGTTGATGGTGTGCCTATAGGGTCGGTGCAAATGATTAAAACTCGCTCTGAAGTTGCGGATATGTTGAAAGAAGAGAAAAATATTAATCTTATCGTTCCGCGTGGTAGTAACGATTTTGTGAAATATATTCAAGAAAATACTCGTATACCCGTTCTTGGTCATTCCGAGGGCATTTGTCATGGCTATATTGACTCAAAAGCAGACCCAGATAAGGCTACTTCGATTGCGCTGGACTCAAAACTGCAATACCCAGCGGCATGTAATGCCATGGAAACTCTTCTTGTACACGAAGATATTGCTCAAACAATACTTCCTCCCTTAGTTAAACAGTTTTGCTTGCAAAAAGTTGAACTTGTTGGCTGTGATAGAACGCGAAAAATTATTTTTAATATGAAGCCCGCTTTAGAGAAAGATTGGGACACTGAATATACGGATCTTAAGCTTTCTATAATGGTAGTATCTCAGTTGTCAGAGGCTATAAAATTTATCAATATGCATGGCTCAGGACATACGGATAGTATTATTACAGAGGATGCTTTGCGTGCTGAGAGATTTCTTAATGAAGTTGATTCTTCGAGTGTCTTATGGAATGCATCTACCCGCTTTGCTGATGGGTTTCGGTTTGGTTTGGGAGCGGAGATTGGTATTAGCACCAATAAAACTCATGCTAGGGGCCCCGTTGGCCTAGATGGACTGGTTATCTATAAATATAAGTTAATTGGTACTGGACAGACAGTGGCCGAATACTCTGGTGATAATGCTCGGGAGTTTAAGCATAATCAGTTGCCTCTCTCCTGATCAATTTTATTGATTTATGGATGACAATATCCCACAAGACAACTACTTTAATAAAACCACAGATACAGGTGGCGAAGTTAATCAGACTAGCTTGCAATTTAATGAAAGAAAAATGCCTACCTTAAGAAGTTGGGTTCTTTTTTTTGTTTTACTTGGGTCGACTCTATATACAACCTACCTGGCGGGTGGAAAACTGTATGCATTAAGTCTGTTCCTGATACTGGGAGCCCATGAGTTTGGCCATTATTTTGCGGGCGTAAAAAATGGCGTTAGAACAACACTGCCACTGTTTATTCCTGCTCCTCCAGGTCTTTTTTTGTTAGGCACATTTGGTGCGATGATTGTGATTAAAGATCCTATTCCTAATAGACGCGTATTAATGGAAATTGGAGCAGCTGGACCCATTGCTGGGTTCATTGTGGCTGTGCCCACATTAATCATAGGCTTATTTCTTTCCGAAACTGTTGCTCCAACAGGTCAAAGCGGATTTTCATTCGGTAGCTCGATTATTATGATTATACTCTCAAAGACTATTCTTGGTGTGACTCCATTATCTGTAGATTTTAATATCCAATTACACCCGGTAGCCCTTGCAGGGTGGGTAGGTTTGTTTGTAACCGCAATTAATCTATTTCCAATTGGTCAATTAGATGGTGGGCATATACTCTATGCTCTAATTGGTGAAAAATCCAAAATATGGGCTAAATGCTTTTTCGCTTTTTTGCTTTTTTTAGTTTATTTTTGGCCAAACTGGGGGGTGTGGGCGATTTTATTGCTAGTGATCACTCGTTTTAAATCAGCCCCGCTAGAAGATGAAGAAGTATTACTCCAAAAAAATCATAAAATTGCAGGATATGCCGCGATAGTTATCCTCTTGCTCACTTTTGTACCCGTACCAATAGAATTTATCCAATAAATAGAATATTTTTTGCATAAGCTTAAACCTTTGATTGTTTTA
>JABGTQ010000165.1 GCA_018647025.1 Nitrospina sp.
AATAATAGATAAAGCCCAACTATTAAAAGTCACTGCATCAACTCCATTGATACCCATTGATGGAAGTGTAGAAGACACATATATTTGAAGAGATTTATTCATTACAATCACCCGTGTGTTTTCTGCTCTCGCATGCGAGTTCCCTTTGTGAAGCAACCAACCCAGTCGATGCAATGCGACTGTTGTTTTTCCCGAGCCTGCCGAACCTTGAATAATGACCGGTCTTTTCGGATCCGTAGTGATCATTTCAAATTGTTCATTGGTTATCAATGAAAGGATATTCGGCAGCCGTTTCTCATTAGATTGTAGACCTCTCGAACGATGTGCTGCAATCTCCTGTTCCGTTTCAAGCTTCACCCAACCACTCTCTATTAGTCTAAAAACTCCATCAGGGGTGCTTATCTGTATTAAAACTCCTTTATCTGTTTTATAGGTCCTTCTAATTTTAATCCGACCAGAGCGCTCCCGCTCATTAATCGTCTCGAAAAACTCCTCACCCTGTTTATAGTTAAAAAATAAACCGGAGATCGGACCATTCCGCCAGTCAACAATCCCTGCTTCAATGTTGCTTTTCTTTCCAATTTTAAAAGAAACTTCCTCACCGTCTTCCTCGGTTGTAACCACACGACCAAAGTATGGTTCTTCAATCAGCTCCTCGAGAACGCTATCCGACTCTTTACGTATGTCCGAAACTTTATGGGCAACCGCTTCATCAGAAACCAAAGGTTGACGTTCTTCAAACTTCCATTCATTTACAACCTGGCTAGTTAGTTCACGCGCAGCAAGATTAGAAAAAATTTTTTTTGAACGGACTTCCGGTAATTGTTCTGCCAGAGATTCGATGGTCTCGTAATAGAGTCGTTCTTCTTCATCTATAAGTTGCTGATCTTCTTCTGCAAGAGACATGAAATTTAATACCTACTAAAAATATTTCATAATAAAGGACTCACCTAAACCTTGTAATCTAATTTATCTTCTTATCAGTAGTCAATAAAAAATAAAAAGTACCCTCCCTCATATAAAATTTAATCTTTATATAGTTTTATTTTGATATAAAATGTAGGAAAATATCCTTAAATATTTTTTTATCACAATATAGAGGACTTTTACTAAATGAAGACCTATGAGGACCTTGCTGGAGACGGCGGGTCGAATATCATCGAACAAGTTGAGGCTTTAGGAAAAAAGCTACGATCTCGACTAGATCGAATCAAATATAAAGTAGCCCTTATGAGCGGTAAAGGAGGTGTGGGTAAAAGTTCTCTCACCGCAAATGTAGCTGCTTGTCTTGTAGACAAAGGTTACTCCGTAGGAATTCTTGATGCTGATTTAAACGGGCCAAGTATATGTCACTTGTTAGGCTTAAAAAATAGCCACAAGCTTATAGTTGATGATCGCGGAGTCCAACCTGGAATCGGAACCCACGGCATCAAATTAATGTCTATGGATATGCTACTATCAAGTCCCGACTCGCCAGTAATGTGGACAGAAGAAGCCGATGCGACAGCTGTCTGGGTGAGCACAATGGAGTCTACTGCTCTTAGAGAATTGGTAGCTGATACTGACTGGGGAGATTTAGACTTCTTGCTAATTGACATGCCACCAGGCTCTGATCGAATTGACAACATTAGAAGTCTTATTCCAGAATTGGCTGGGGTGGTTGAAATATCCATTCCCTCATTACTTTCTCAGCATATCGTCTCGAAATCTATTTCCAAAAACAACAAAATGAAAGTCCCTATTATTGGGCTGATCGAAAATATGGCTGGGTATACATGTCCACACTGTGAAAAAGAGGGCCCATTGTTTGAAGGTGAAAATGTTGAAAGTTTAGCAAAACAAAAAAATATTTCCTATCTAGGAAAAATCCCTTTCGATACAAGAATAGGACGCAAAACTGATTCAGGATCGTTATACTATATGGATAATAAGGATTCTGTCACCGGCAAAGCCATCAACTCGGTAGTTGAAAAAATTTTAGAATCAACCATATAGACAAAAATATTTTATTCGATAGCGAGTAGAATTTACTAATGTTGTAATTTTTTAAATCCAACACTCATTAGGAGGAGTGATGAAATTTCTTTGTATTCCCTGTGACGAAAAAATGGAAACACAAGTAGACGGTATCATGCCTGAGGAAAAAAAGAATCTCGCAATGAAATTTAAATGTAAAAAATGCGGTCATTCAATTGCCATGCTAACCAATAAATTTGAAACTGAATTTGTTAGTAAGCTTGGGGTTCAAATGGGAGGAACCGCAGCCGAAGCAACAGCTGCTCCTATGGGTGTTATGGCAGGAGCACTCGCTGGAGGAAAAGAAGAATTAAAAAAAGGAGCTCCTACCGAGGAAGATGTTGAGTGGACCGAAGAAGCTAAACAACGCATTCAAAAAGTGCCTTTCTTCGTACGTAATATGGCAAAGAAGACTGTGCTTACTTTCGCTAAAGAAAGAGGTGTTACAATAATTGACGCCAAACTAATGGATGAAGTTCGAGAGAAAGTGGGAATGTAGTTTAGAAAATATAAGTTTAAAAAAATTGAGTAATATCTAAAGAAACAGTTTAAAAAATAATGGGTGAGGAGGATATAAGCTATCAGTCTTTTTTTTAAAATTGCTTGAAGCTTTATCAGTTTAATATTAAAAAATGCTTAGGTTTTAGTTGCATTCTTGTTTTTGCAGGTATTCTGGCAACGTCCATTCAATTTTATCTATATCGCCATTATAATGGCCCAAGGCTCCACAAAATGGGCAGTGCTCTATCCCAATATCGTAGTCAAGGGTTACTGCATTACCATGACTGCAAAATTCTTCTTTGTATGAAAAATTGATCTGTGGGTGATACATTTTCAGCCCTCTCTGCTCTGAAGCATGCAATATATAGATTTAATTGCCAATACAAAAATAAAAACCGTACTTGATATCTATTGACACTCCACACACTGACACAGTTTTCTCATTAAGTCATGTGAATAAAGACCCGTATCATGCCCATCCGTCCAAGAAAACTGTATTGCGTAAAGTCCTACAGAATGCAATTTAGTAGGGCGAATATTATCAGGTATTGAATTAGGGTCGAGTCTTTTTTCACCTGTCCACTCGTCAATACAATTCGCACAAGGACAGCTCTCACGTAGGTGCCT
>JABGTQ010000166.1 GCA_018647025.1 Nitrospina sp.
CACCGGGATCAGAGGACTGCATTTTATCAAGTTTCATATCTTTTCCCAAGCGTTCAAGTATGTCGGGGTTCGTTTTTAATTTTTGTGGGACTTCTTTTGTTTTTTGAACCGTTTGGCTTGGGCTTTGGGATTGCCCACTACTGCTAAAAATTTTGTAAGAGGTGAATACTTCTTGTAGATCGTCTCTCATTTCTTGGTCAGTATTTGAAAGCAACCACATCAACAGGAAGAAAGCCATCATTGCAGTTACAAAGTCGGCATAGGCTATTTTCCAACTACCTCCATGAGGAGTGTTGTTGACCTTTTTAATTCGTCTAATGACAATGAGTGGTTCACGATTTTCTTCTTCCACTTTGGGTTTCTTAGTTTTGGCCATAGTGTAATCACATATTTTAAATTAACTGACCAGAGGGAGAATAATTGTGTTCATATAGAATAATTATAGAAAAACTGGAGGGTTAAACTATGAGATATGACTTAACCTGCATAGAAAAAAGGGACGTTAAATTCAATCCATCCTATTTTTATAAAATTAGTTAGGTTTACTTAATTACAATTTTTTCTTTCTTCAACATTTCTTCAAGCTCAAAAAAGTTTGGTCGGACGCTACTTGGAATCGCTCGACGGCCAAATTCAACGGCCATTTGTGGTGCCATTTTCATTACATAGCACATTATTATTGTTTTTATTACATACATCATTTCTTTTTCTTTATCTGCAAGGAGTTCTATTTTTTTTGCTAAGGGACCAACGAACCCATAGGACAAAAGAACTCCTAGGAAAGTTCCAACCAATGCCGCACCTATAGAGGCTCCTAGTATTTCTGGCGGCTCCGCTATTTTTGTCATAGTGAGAATTACCCCAAGAACGGCAGCAACGATACCAAGAGCGGGAAAAGATTCGGCAAGTGTGTATACACAATGAGCGCTTTTAACTTCTTCCTCATGAAAAAAATCAATTTCATTGTCCATTAATGGTTCGAGTTCGTGAGATGGAATACTTTGTCCTGAAATGAGTAATCGAAAAGAATCACATAAAAAAAGAACGGGTATTTTTTTCTTTAAAACCCGTGGATACTTTTTAAAAATTTCACTATCCTCGGGTTTGTCCATGTCAGCTTCTAGTTTAATCGCACCTACCTTTTTAATTTTTTTTAATATATCGTTCATTAGTAGGAGTGTATCTAAATATTCTACCTTTGAGGTCGAACTATGAAAAAATCCCTTGAATGAGGCATGAAGTGCTTCTTTAAAGTTGTGCCAATCATTCATAATGACAAACGCACCTAATCCGGATCCTCCAATAATTAAAAGCTCAGATGGTTGCCAAAGCAAAGCTAAGTTTCCACCATGCCAAGTATAGCCTCCTATAACACTACCAATAACAATTAAGCAGCCAATTGTTGGCATGAACCTATCCATCTAGACTAAATCCTTTAAATTTTTGTTAAATAATATAATTAAGCGTTAACAATACTGGTTTCTTATCGGGAAATACAAGCTTAAAAGATAATGTGTGTTGGCCTATAGAGAAGCAGGTCAATATTTGTGGCGTTAGGAAAAAATAATTTTGGTTAACTTAACCTCTTAAATATTAATGTAATAGGTTATATAAATCGTTTACTAACCTATCTTTTCCAATTCTCAAGCGGTTTTACTATTTTGAATATCAGCATTCAATCATTAATCTTATATAAGTAATTGAGACTGGCTAACAGTAGAAATAATTTGATACGCACCTATGCAAACTATTTCTCTTTCAGATCTTTGCATTGGCTTCATTTCTACTGGGTCAGCATTTGACGAGAGCAGGGTGTTCACAAAGTGTCCACAAGAAGGAAATGGCGTTAAGCGAAGTATTTGTGAATTGGCGACCCCCGCAGAACTTGGGGTTAAAATTAAATATTGATTTGAGCTTTAAAAACACTGAGTCATGCGGAGTCTCCCCCAGAGTTTTAGCTTACTATGAGTTATAGGCAACTTTGGGAATGGTTTTTTAGGTTTACTTGGGAAATAGAACACCGTAGCAAAGCTCTAGATAGTCACGGATCATTCTTGGGTTTACCTGAAAAAAACTTTTTGATAGACTCAAAAATCTTAACGCAGCCTATTCTGAATGTGACTAACATGCCAACAAAAGAAGCTAAGATTGCCTGCAATAAAAAAGATGCTGACCCAAGATCGATATAGGCTTGCGCGGGAGTAGGGAAACATAAAACAAAAAGCGAGGCTATGACTGGTAAAAAGAGATTCATTGAATATTCAGGCCTTTACTAACGAGAGTCTAATGAAATGGATCATAATAGTTGTGCAGTCTGTATCTTGAAGTCTTTCCAAATTTATCCTTCAGCTAGCAATCACCAAATCTCTCAAAGAAATGATATGCCCTTCAACCTTATGTTCTTTGTTAGGGCATGTCAATAATAGATATTATTAAAAGTTTAATATGTTATAGTCCGCATTTTTAAATATGAATATAAGTTGTATGCCTTTTAATTTCTCTCTTTCAGATATTCCTAAAATGTTTTCGATACATTTAATCTTAATTCCTCTTATTCCTCTTTTATATTTTGTTTCACAGCCAAATATTTTTCTGTTTTATAATTTAAGTATCATTCCTTTTATTTACTTGATCAGCGTGACCATAATTCTTCAGATTGTCATAAGCTTTTTTTCAAAGAACAAGTTGAAATCTGCCTTAGTTGTTTCTTGGATATATATAGTTTTTTTTAGTTATGGCCACGTGCATACTTTTTTGAATGAAATTATGGATAGCCCTTACACTGAAGAAGCC
>JABGTQ010000024.1 GCA_018647025.1 Nitrospina sp.
ACCTAACCACTTGTGGAGAGTCCGGGTTGGATTAAAGTTACGGTTTTTCAAGGAGATTCTGGTCCTTTTTTCTTTGGCATAATTGCAAAACCCAATCGCTCATACCCATCGATTAATTTCTCCTCTAGAGAGTGAACATGATCTGATAATTCGTGAACTTGGGTGTCGATTTCTTTTAAGTGACCAGATAGTTCTTTTAGGTCCTTATCTTTTGTGTCTTTGAGGAATACTTCGCAACGTCGAGCGTGTTCTGAAATATGTTCTGCTAGGTCATGAACAAAGCTAATATCATTTTGAATGTGGCTAGTTTCATCCAATAGCTCCTTGGAGTCGACTTCAGGTTTGATAACAAAAGTATAAAGAACTCCGGCAACAAATATTAATAAGAGAAGGGCTTGTCCAATAAATGTTTCTAATGTGGGATACATTCCGAGCCAGGAAATCTCGGGAGCAAACTCCGCTGCCGTTAAAGAGAGCGCTTCTCCCATTTGTAATTCATGGAGACCTTTACCCATAAAGGTAAATGCCATGAAATAAAGTAAGACACTAGTAAATCCAAAAAACCATTTTATTGGGACTTTGATACCTATCTTGTTAATTAAGAAAAACATTATGGCCAAAAAGACACAACCAACTAAAAATCCGGGAATGATTCCGTTACTAACCTCTCCTGCGTATAAATATAGGGCTTTGTAAAATAAAACTGTTTCAAAGCCTTCACGGTAGACTGCAAGAAATGCAACCATACCCAAGGCAAAAACATTTCCCGTTGTTATAGCTTGAGTCATTTTTCCTGTAATATAGCTTTGCCATTTTTGAGTTTCTATTTTCGTGAGCAGCCAATAACTGACCCAGAATAAGACGACTACAGCAATAAGCATGATCCAACCCTCTAAGAGTTCTTGGTTGGCCATACTTATATTAAGAACCTCATGGATAATATATGCGGTTATAAAACTTGCACCAATTCCAATTAAAACTCCTTGATAAATTATTTTAATCTTTTCTTTATTTCTTGATTTAACAAGAAAAGCAATTAATGCAGCAACTATTAAAATTGCCTCGAATCCTTCACGAACAATTATTGAAAAAGATTGAAGGAACAATCCTGTAAAACCAACTTTTTGTTCGAGGATCGTTTGAGCTTCTTTTAAATCACTTTGAATATTCTGGCTAATGTTTTCAACATGATTTAAATCGGCACTTCTTTTAATTTCAGCTCGTAAACGGCCAAAAGAGGACTCTAGTCGAAGCCCTAATTTTTTATTTTTTGTTATTAGGGCTGTCTCAATACCTTCATAGTTGAGATAGGCGTCGAATGCCAGTTCAGCTGATTGTTCAACTTCACCTCCTTTAAAGGCCTTGATACTTTGATTTAAAACATTGATTACATCAGCGACTGCTTGTTTTGTAGAACCTGGGGTTTTAGACTTGTTTAATACGGTTGTAACAACAGGAAGTTCCAAGTTTTTATTTGAAAATGTTCTAATGTAATAGGTGACGTCCCATAAGTCTTCTTCCGGGAGAATTTCTGACCAGCCCACCATCATTGTATTTGCTATTCCTACAGAGATTACCTGAAAATTATCGTATGCGAGGGTGTGGTCATTACCTGTTACCTTAGGGTCAGAAAGAACGGCTGGTGCTGGCTCGATCTTAGAGGAAAGAGGTCCATCTCCACCTCCTGTCAAACCATGGCATATAGCGCAATTAGCCTTAAATATTGTTTTGCCATTTTGGAGGTTGATTGCTCTTGTGGGGGATTTGCTTATTTCAATGCCTAACTCCTTTAATAATTGAGAGCTGATTGCATTAGCAGCTATCTTTATTTCACTTGGTTCATTCTTATTTTTAATAACTTCCCGAAGGGCTGTAAATTTTTTTCTTACTGCCTCAGCCTTTTTGATGTTTGGCATATAGCCAATAATGGTTTGATATCTTTCAAAAGATTGTTCTAGGAATATTTGACTTTCTTCATATTCTGCAGCATTAATAATCTTCCCATTTTTAATAGCGATTTCGTATTCTTTTGGCAAAATGTCAAGCATCATGACAACTTTCTTGACTTTATTGACGGCTATTTCAGGGATCGCTTTAGCTAATAGTGATGAGGGTATGATCGCTAGGAAAAATAAAAATAAAAGAAAAAAACTAAAGGTTTGTTGGATAAAATTTAACCTTGAGAAATAGGTTTTTATTTTCATATTGAAGTTCATTTGGTCTGATTTGAAGGTTATAAGGTCAATA
>JABGTQ010000167.1 GCA_018647025.1 Nitrospina sp.
ACCAGGGTCGGAACTAAATTGTAAGCCACCCTTATCAATGTTGGGGCAGGAAACATTCATCTCTAAAGCATCCAATCGTTCGACATCAGATAAAGCCAGAGCCATTTCTACATACTCATAGCTAGTCTCCCCAAAAAAATTAACGATAATACAGGTATCTATTTTTTTCAGTTGTGTTAGTTTTTCAGTTAAGAATGCATCTATCCCAATATTTTCCAATCCAATTGAGTTAAGCATGCCGGAGGAAGTCTCAATTACCCTCGGAACAGGATTACCGGTCTTGGGCTTCAAAGAAAGCCCTTTTGTGGAAAATGCACCTAGATCATTCAAGTCAACTAGCGAACTATACTCTAGGCCATATCCAAAAGTTCCTGAAGCAGCAATGACCGGATTTATCAAACGCAAACCGCCTAAATCGACAGACAGATCCATTGCTCTTTTTTCCTTATCCTATTGACAATTAAGGGTTTATCAGATATTGTTTTAACCTACAGGGTAGGTAGGAACAATTATTCCCTTTTTTTAATATCCTAACATTCACAATTGAAGTTGTCCCATAATAAATAAAAAAACTACGCATCTATTAACTTTAAAAAATTACTTATAAGGGCCACTCGATAATGCTGGAAACTAAAGAACAGGAAACATTGCCTTTCGAAGACGACAATCAACTTCTGGAAGAAGCAACAAAATATCATAAGCGAATTGACGATCTGATTGAAGATGCCGAAATTGAAGCAGAAATGGAAGCGGAAAAGAAAATCAGGTCAAAGAATTCGCGTATGTTCTCTATCTCCATGATCGGGATTGTACTGTTAGCTTTGATTTATTTCCAGATCAAAAATCAAACCCCTTTTCCTCCAATTGAAATTGCAAAAGAAACCCTGAAGAAAAAATCCGATAAAGCAGAAGAGGTATTAACTAAGCATGTCCCTTTGGTAAAAAAAGAACCCAGAGATACCGAACTGTCTTTTTCAGAATCTATAGATACATCAAAACCGCTAGAAAACCCGTTTATCACCAAACCTAAAACTAAAGTCTTAAAGCCTCCTGCCAAGGTCAGAGATGTAAGAAAAACAAGCTTAAAAAGTAAGATTACCAAAAAAGTAAAATCAAAGCGCATTCCTAAAAAAACAACACCAACAAGACAAAGCTTAAGTTCTGAATCTTATATTCAGGCAGGAGCATTTGGAATCAAAAAAAATGCCGAATCACTATTAAAGAAACTTCAAGACAAAGGGTTTTCACCATCTATTCAAACACGAGTACAAAAATCAAAAAAGCATATTTTAACTATTGGCAGTTTCAACAATAAAAAATCCGGAAAAAAAACACTAAAAAAACTTACAGAAAAAGGGTTTAATGCATCCTTTTACAAGAACACTAAAAATTCCTTCAGCCTGAAAGTTGGTCAATTTAACAATCTTAAAGATGCTCGAAAAGCACAAAGCAGGCTAAAGTTAAAGGGATTTTTGTCTGGGATGCAAAAGAAGGATGTCACATTAAAAACCTATATAGTACAACTCGGAGTTTTTCCTAACCTCGAAAAAGCACGTCTCTCTCAAGAAAAGCTTGCCCGGGCAGGATTTTCTAAAACTTTTATAAGGTAAGAAGAAAGAATCATTAATAGTCAATTTTTTTCAACATTCATCCATCGAAAGAAGTAATAGCTTTTCTAATAGGTTAAAAAAATATTATAACTTTATGCATACTTTTTAGTCGCCCTCATGGCTAATGAATAATTAGCCCCCACCCCATTTTGACTATATACAGTATTATTATCTGAGGCTTAAATTGCTTGACATTTTACAGATCATTGTCGGACTGACGCTATTATATTATGGAGGAAATTTTCTGGTCACAGGCAGTGTTCGACTGGCTCATTTACTAAAAATTAGTCTTTTTTTAATTGGCTCTACCATCATCGCATTTGGCACTTCCACACCAGAACTTGCAGTTTCTCTTCTCGCGGCTATGAACGGGACCTCCGAATTGGCCATGGGTAATATCATTGGTAGTAATGTTGCTAATATTTGCCTCGTTCTTGGATTGACCGCTCTAATTTGTACAATATCAATTCAACCTGATCGACTTAAACGAGAATCCCCAACATTTATATTAGCTTCCATCTCCATTATTATTCTAGCTTGGGACCTGGAAATTAGCCGTTATGAAGGGATTTTTATGTTATCCCTTTTGGGTTTATATTTATGGAGGTCATTTAGTTACAAAGAAGATTTTTCCCAGATACCGGATGAAGATACTACTCTTTTTGAAGGAAAAGGTCTGATCTTTCATATACTTCTAATAGTCTCAGGACTTGTACTTGTGATTGGAGGCGCTAAATTATTAGTTCAAGGGGGAGTAGGTATCGCCATTAAATTGGGGGTTAGTGAGTGGTTCATAGGTATCACCATTGTTGCTATAGGAACTAGTCTACCTGAAATTGTATCTTCCTTAATCGCAGCAAAAAGAGGTTACGGAGAAATGGTAATAGGAAATATTTTTGGAAGTAATATTTTTAATATTTTAATGGTTTTAGGTCTTACCGCAACCACTAATCCTTTAAATATTAAAGAACCTATTCAACCGGATTTGATAATTGCCACCCTAATCACCTGGCTTTTAGTAGCAATGATATCTTATGGAAATTATTCACTCGGGAAACAAAATGGAATTATTTTGCTTCTAGTTTATTTTTTATATATAGGAATGAAAGGAACAGGAAATCTTTAAAATCTATTTTTTAGGTCCTTTATATTTTGTATTTTTAAATTTCCATAGCTGTTTCTTATAATAAGGCTCATTTGGCATAATACTTATAGCTTTTTGAATATTTTTAATAGCTTTTACAGTCTCCCCTTTTACATAAAGAATTTCTGAAAGAGTATCGATAAATTCAGGTCGATCCGGAAATGCTTCCAATGTTTTACTTGAAAGATCAAAAGCCACTTCAAGCTTTATATTTTTCTTTGAATACAACCAAGCCAAACGATTCATAGTCTCGTGATCATCTTTACTAAGTTCTAAAGATTTTTCACAATGCCCGGTAGCAACAGTTAAATATCTTTTTTTAGTATAAACATTACATATGGAATAAAACAGTTTAGGGTTATTCGGTTCTTTTTGAGATATAGGAAGGAGTAACTTTAGAGATTGATCAAGTTCGTTTTTCTCTACCAATGCGGTCACCATCCCTATAACAAAATCAGAATTTTCAGGGTCAATATTCAGAGCTTTTTGAAACTCCTCTTTGGCAGAATCCGCTTCACCTCTTCCCAGCAAAACAA
>JABGTQ010000168.1 GCA_018647025.1 Nitrospina sp.
GGAGATTTTGTAACATGCTTAATTAACCATTGATGAGTGAGCCTGATAGTAGTTGTTATTTGTTTGTGGGTGATAGATTGCCCTACTTGGTTGAGTGGTATATGGGTTGTGACAATTACCACTCTTAATGCATCACCAGTCAGCATTAGAGCAACCTCCTTAGTGTCGGTAAAATCGGCTAGCATCTCAGTATGTCCAGGCCATTTAAATCCGGCAAGATGAATGCTTTTCTTATTGATTGGAGCAGTAACAATCGCGTCCACTTGTTGGTCCAATGCTAGATTTACTGCAGTACGAATATATTCTACAGAAGCCTGTCCGCCCACAGGACTAGGTTTACCTTCACAAATACCATTTGGGATATTCTTCAAATCTAATACATTAATAGAGTCAGGGGTAAAGGATGCTTCATGTGGTGATGATATAGGAATAATGGATAGGCCAGATGCTAGTTTTAAGGACACATCATTTAAAAATGCGGCATCTCCGATAACAAGTGGGCAAGAGGAATCGTAAACCGACTGTCTCTTAAACATTTTAATAATTATTTCCGGTCCGACACCGGCGGGATCGCCCATGGTAATGGCGATGCGTGGTCGGTCTTCCAAAGTGTTTTCCTCCAAAACTCTTTAAACTATTATACTGTCGTGTAGTCTTGCGAACCGAAGAGAGCTATTTGATCAGCCTCTTAGGTTTTGAACTTTAGATCGGCCTTGATCAGTGGGAGCCATTGGATTGGGGCTAGACGCGAGTATTTCTTTTGTAACAGTGCTTTCATATTCTTTAAAGTTTTCAACGAATTGTGCAGCAAGTTCGCGGGCTTTTTTATCGTAGTTCTTTTTACTTTTCCAGGTATTTCTGGGATTAAGGATTTCCTGAGGGACGGCTTGATGACCTTCGATACTAACAGACGTTGGTATATGCAACCCAAATACGGGGTCTGTTTCTGTTGGAACGTCTTTAAGCTCCCCTTTAAGAATTGCGCTGATCATGGCCCTAGTGTGAGCTATTTCCATTCGATGTCCAACTCCATAAGGCCCAGCAGTCCATCCGGTATTAACAAGCCAACAGTCAACTTTATGTTCAGCAATACGCTCGCCCAACATATTCGCATAGACTGAGGGATGTAAAGTCATGAAGGGAGCGCCGAAGCATGTACTGAATACAGCGGTAGGTTCACGGCTAAGTCCCTTTTCGGTTCCTGCTACTTTTGCAGTATACCCAGATATAAAGTGATACATTGCTTGTTCGGGAGTCATTTTAGCGACCGGAGGCATTACGCCATAAGCATCGCATGTAAGCATGATTACTTGTTTTGGATGAGTACCCATCCCATTAGGAACAGCATTTTTAATATGCGTAATCGGATAACTTGCTCGTGTGTTTTCTGTGAGACTTGCATCATCCAAATTGAGCCTACGTGTAATTGGATCCATAACTACATTTTCAAGAATAGTTCCAAATTGCCTGGTACATTGGTAGATTTCTGGTTCTGCTTGTTCAGAGAGACGAATGACCTTCGCATAGCACCCACCTTCAAAATTAAAAACACCCTTGTCACTCCACCCATGTTCATCGTCTCCTATTAAATCACGATTAGGATCTGCTGAAAGGGTGGTTTTTCCTGTACCGGAAAGACCAAAAAAAACTGCAGAATCACCATCCGAGCCGATATTTGCTGAACAATGCATTGAGAGGACCGAATGTTTTTTTGGTAATAGGTAGTTGAGAACAGAAAATACAGATTTTTTTATTTCGCCGGCATAGTATGTGCCTCCAATCAAGACCAATTGCTTGGAGTAATCTACGACAACAAATACCTCAGAGTTTGTCCCATCAATTGAAGGTACAGCTTGGAAGCTGGGCACATGCAGTATTGTGAATTCCGGAACATGATTAGCTAAGTTGTCGAGATCTTTGATTTGGATAAACATGTTTCTTGCAAAAAGATTATGCCAGGCCGTTTCAGTAATAACGCGGATATGAAGCTGTTTTTCCTGATCTGCTCCAGCACAACAATCTTGAACATATAGACTTTTATTTTGCAAATAAGCGAGTATGCGACCGTATAATGCATCAAATTGTTCAACACCAAAGGGTTTATTTACCTTTCCCCACCAAATATCATCTTGGCTTGTAGGTTCTTTAACAATGAATTTATCGTTAGGGGCACGGCCGGTGTGTTGGCCTGTAGCAACTACCACGGGACCCAAGTGAGAAAGGTGCCCTTCTCCATTTCGGCTGATATGTTCATACAAAGCAGGTGTTGTCAAATTCCAGAAAATTTCTTTAGCGTTTTTAATTCCGTGACTCTCCAAACCAACTTTATGCTTTAGGCCCTTTGTAGGCATTACAGAAAACTCCTTATTGGAAGAATTTAGATGATACGTTTAAAAAAATAAAGATGTTTTTTAGCCGAAAAGCCCTTAAAATTCGGCTTGTATATGAAATATTAACATAAATTCCAGCGAGTCAAAATAGCAGATTCCAAAAATATTTACCAAAGGGTTACAAACTTTGAGAAATTAGGTGTAAGCGAGCACCCTTTCCTTACTTCTCGGTACTTATTGGTTATTTTATTAAGAGATTATGCGTATTTTCGGTCAAAATAAAAAAGAGCCAGAAGTTCGGATACTTGTCCGAGAAAAAAGTGATTATAACGATATCTATGTTATGCAGAAAGGATCAAAGCGTGAAATGTGGTTTCGAAAAAAGAACAATTTTTTTCTGCAAAGCTGTATCGACGTTAATAAACTGGATAAGCTGATCCTGGTTAACACAAAATTAATGATTTCCGCTCTTTTATTACAACCGACACCGAAGAGAATTCTTATGATAGGTCTTGGTGGTTGTGCTGTGAGCAACTTCTTATCTTTTTTATACCCCCAGGTTGTTATAGATGTTGTGGAAATAGACCAAAAGGTTATAGATATTTCTAAAAATTTTTTTTTTTTAAACGAGACATCAAACTATAAAGTGCATCATGATGATGGGCGTCAATTCATTCGAAAGATGTCAAATGAAAAAACCTATGATTTAATTTATCTTGATGCTTTTAAAAGTGGGTCGATTCCATTTCACCTTAAAACTATTCAGTTTTATGAAGATGTGAATCGGGTTCTTTCTCCTGGTGGAGTGGTTGGGTCAAATTTATACGGGAAAAGCAATCTACTAAAGCCCAATGACTGGAAAACGTTTTCTGCTAAATTTAATAGGATTTATTGTTTTGAAGACTATGACTGCAAAGCGACAGTCCTTTTCGCAACAAATAGAGCAGAGACTTGGAATATAAGTCACTTTATTCAGGCAGCAAAAAAATTTCCTTTGTCATTACCATTTTCGATGATCGATATGGCTAAAACCTACCGTGCGGGAAAATTAGAGCAAGGTAGTGGGACCGTATTTGAAGATAATTTTACTAAGGATGAATTTGATCAAACGATAGAAAAAAATAACTTAGATCATACAAAGTCTATTCTCTATCCGATTAAAAATTTTGAATGATCAAAAAAGATATTAAGAGGAGAGAGTTTTCTTGATGTCGAAAACCTGAATACGGTTGTTGCACATATCCGCTACTGCTAGAAGGTCGTTACGTGTATCCATCCATCCTACTCGGTTAAACTGTCCGAGTCGGTTTCCAGAGTTCCCGTAAATTCCTTGAATATTTAAGGAAGAGTCAAGATGAAGGATACGACTACTCCAGTGATCAGAGGCGAAAATTCCGTACTTAGGGTTAAATGTTGTAATGTAGAGATCTCCAAATCCGGTTTTTTTTCTGTTGACACTTGCTAGTAAATTTCCATCCACATCGTAACGTTTAATCAGATCGTCAGACTGGTCGGCAATAAGGTATTCAGCATTTTCTAGACAACAGATGCCGACAGGATGATTCAAATCTTTAGGATAAATAGAATTTATAAGCTTACCATTTGAATCAAAAACTTGAATTCGATGGTGAGAGGTGTCCGCCACCCAAAGGTTGTCCTCCTTGTCAATTGAAGATGAAAAGACCTTGCCTAAGCGCTGCCCTTCTTTATCGCAATTACCGAATGCCAAAAGAAATTCTCCGTTGGGCAAGAACTTTTGAATCCTCTGATTATTCATGTCAACGACATAGACGTTGTCCTGTCGGTCTAGTTGCAAACTGACAGGATATTGGAACTTCCCAGGACTATTCCCCCACCCTCCAAATCGAGCAAGACATATACCAAACTGAGACATTTGACTCACGTGATGGTTTTCTTGATCTACGTAAAATATATTTCCACTACTGTCAAAAGCTAATCCCATAGGTTGCACAAGGGTACCTATAGCTCGGCCCATGGGAGTAAGCGAGTGAGAAATAGCTGGCACTAATTCAAAAACAGAGCTTTCCTTGTTGTGTGCATTAGCTTGTCTAAGGAAATCGAACAGACGATCCAGTCTATTGCATGTTCGGGAACGGCGAAGTAGATTGAATTTTAAATCCTCCAGGTCATTTTTTATCTCTTCTCTTTCGTTCTCTAATTGTATCGAGTGGTCAACGTTCTCTATGCTTTGTTCCAAGTTTAGATTTAATAGCTGTTGTTCTAAGTCAGAGAATCGAAAACTAGTTTTTTTTATTTCTTTTGCAATGCAATCTACATGAGTTTTTTCCTGTGAATGGTAGTTCGAGAGGTTTTTATAAAAAGACGAAGTAGATGATTCTTGAGAGGCCTCTTTATTGCTAGCAAGTAGGGCAGAGCCAGTTACCAGTCGGTTAATATTACGATCTTCATTGACTTCAAGAGTCAGAACCATTCGTTTAAGAAGGCTGATCTGAAAATTAACCGCTGAAATATTATTGTCGATTGAGATAGGAGTTCGTTTATCCTGTGGATTGACGTGTTTCAGTTGCTGACTTAAGTCCCTGCACTGTTTGTGAAGATCTTTTAGCTGAGCCTGTAGTTCATTGTTTTTTGCATCGTAATTGGTTTGCGACTCTAGAATTTGAGAAATTTTTTGCAAAAAATTATCGGGAAAAGAGTCTACGTAGTAAGCGCTATTACCTATAATGAGTTGCTTGGATTTGATTTCAATCTTGGTGTTTTCGGAGTTATGGGAGTTAATAATTTCTTCAATATTTAAATCTTCTATGTCGAAGGGGACAGGTGAGAAATAATCTGGTTCGAGTTTTCTGACTAGAGGTTTTTTATTTTCCTCTTGGAGAGCAACCCATGTGTCGATTAGATCTCTCCATAAAGTGTCAATAATAGTATGGGCAGGGCGGATTTCTTGAATGCCTAATAAGATTTTTGGAACAACTTGGTTGATAGGGGACCGCTCGATAACGGTTGTTAAAATGGTACTAATTTTTTGTTTTCCTGTTGATGCTTGAGCAGAGCACTTGAGAGTAATGAGCAAGGTGCGTAATTCGAAAAGTAATGGTGTTAATAGAAGGACTATTCGATTATTAGCAATAAAATTGGTGAGAAAAATATTCCATTTTGACTGGTCCTCTTGTAACGCACTGAATGCTTCGATCATTTCTAGTTCATTTGCTTCCTTGATGGCTAGCTTAGTAGAAAAAATCTCTCCCAATTCGTTTAATCGTTCGACCAGATTGTCGCCCCCTCGCTGAATTAATATTGCTGAAGAGGGGCTAGCAATTATACTACTTACGTATTCTGCTAATTGATCAGATAGCTTGCAGTGTTTATAGGATGTTGCCCGAATTTCCCTGAATAAAATTTTGGTTTGTTTTTCTATGTTAAATAATTCTTGATTGAAAACACGAGGGTCTTCTCGATCCTCAAGAATTTCCAAGTTTTTTTTGAATTCTTTTTCGCTAAATTCTCGGGCAACTTCCTCCCAGGCTTCGTAAGTTTTTTGAATTTTTTCTCGTGAGTACTTTAATTGTCGAATAAAGATTTCAAGTCCACCAAGAAGAGCAGTTTCATTTTTTGAAGAGCTATGTTCTTTGAGAGTTATATGGCTAAGGTTTAATAGAAGGTTTGCGTTAAAAATCTTTATCGACCGGTCGCGATTTGTTTCAGATCGCATAAGTTCGATGGCTTTTGCATAATTTTCAGTTGCTCTTAAGTATTCTGCTGATTGTTCCGCTAGTTGCCCTTGGAGAGTAGGCCACTCCGGGTTTTTGGAATCAGATTGAACTCTATCGCCGGCGAGAGATTCTAAAGAATGAGAAGGTGTGGAAAAACGGAAGACACTAGGGTTAAAGGTTAGGCCTGCATACAATTTTCCATGTGAATCTATAGCTGTAAGGCAAGGGGCTTTGAGCGGAGTAGAGTCATCGATTTGCTCTAAAGAATCTAGAAATTGGCCAAAAGGAGAAAATATTTGAATACGATTATTATTTAAATCACTTACATAGAGGAGATCATTTCTTCCAATGGAGACGCAAAGAGGGTATTGAAACTGTCCAGTTTCTTCTCCCCGCTCACCAAATGTCAGTACTCTTCGCCAATTTTTATTGAACTTGGCGATACGATGGTTACCGCTATCAGTAATAAAGTAATTTCCCAGACTATCCGTTCCTATGGATGTTGGAAACTCAAACGCTGGAGTGGAAAAAAGATTTGCGGAAGTTTCATATAAATAGGCAAGGTGTTCCTCTAGAACCGTGCCCCGCTGGCCAATCCATCCAAGAGACTTCCCTTCCGGGGAAAACCATTGGATGCGATGATTGTAGCGTTCGACCACCAAAATATTTCCGCAATCTTCGACCATAATATCGTAAGGCTCATTTAGTTCCCCTTCACCTTCTCCGTATGAACCAAAAGTTTCTATATGATTTCCCAGTAGATCAAATTTTTGGACTCGGTGATTCCAACTATCTGCAACGTAAATGTTGTCATATTTGTCTACTGCGATTCCCTTGGGGTAATTTAATTGACTGCTTTCCTTGCCTTTTTCACCAAAACTTACCAACAACCGGTCATTATCATAAACTTGGATACGGTGATTGAAGTCATCGGAAAGAATCAAGTGTCCCTGGGTGGTAAAAGCAAATCCAGAAGGAGGCGAGAGCTGTCCCGATGATCCATGATCTGAGCGAAATGAATTATCAAAAGAGATAGACGACATGGACTCTATAACAGATTGTTTAGGATGCACGGTAGGTTTGCGAAGGGTTGAAAAAAGCTCAAAGAACCAGTTCAACCAAACACAGCTTGGGTGCATTTAATCACAATTAAATTTATAAAACAAATCATATTGAAAAAATATTTTCTGGTAGATAGAAACAAAGAATTGCTTTCAATAGTTTTTTTATGGAGAGGTTAAAGGAGGGTAGATTGCTATATTTATTTACTGGGAAGCGCGGTTACTTTTAAAGGGATGGTGGTAGTCTTATTCGGGTAGAGTAAGATCAATAGTCAAGACTTGATAATTAGAGGGTCAATTTTATTATCTGGTACAGTACGGGAAGTTTGTATTTTGAAGCGGCGTAATAGCATAGGGAGAATCATTTTAAATGCATCTAATTTGCTTTTGAATAAGACAATGCCTTGTCCACGGTAGGTGAAATATTTAATGTCATTGAACTGATGCTTCAAAATAGTCCATAGGTATCGGAAATACATACGCAAAGAA
>JABGTQ010000169.1 GCA_018647025.1 Nitrospina sp.
GGAAGTCCTCTTGCAATACGAGTAATTTTTATATTTTCCATTTTTAAAACTTTTGAAATATAAATTGCTGTCGACTCTCCTTCCATATTTGGGTTAGTAGCCAAAACTACCTCTTTAACACCATCCTTTAAAACTCTTTTTATAAGCGATTCTATGGTTAGTTCTTCCGGCCCAATTCCGTCGAGGGGCGAAATCACTCCCATTAATACATGGTAGACTCCTTTAAAGTATCCCATATTCTCCATCGCATAAACATCGTGGGGTTCTTCTACAACACAGATGAAGGTAGGATCACGCTTAGGATCTTGGCAAATACCGCAGGGATCCAACTCTGTAATACTATGGCACTGAGAACAAAGTATTATTTTTTCTTTGACCTTATAAATCGCGTCGGCAAGTTTATGAGCTTGTTTCTCACTTCCTCGCATCAAAAAAAAAGATAACCGCTCCGCTGTTTTCTGTCCAATTCCTGGCATACGCTGGAGTTGTTCTAATAATTCAATAACAGCTGGTGGACGTTTCATGGGAGGTAAATTTATGGGAACAGACCAGGAATTTTTATTCCTCCTGTAAATCTTGTCATTTCTTCCTGTGCGAGGTCCTTTACTTTGCGATGTACTTCATTGATTGCCCCTGTCAATAAATCTTCAAGCACTTCCCGATCATTCATACTGATTAGTTCATCATCAATATTAATGGAAATAATTTCATTGATCCCGTTAGCTACAACTTTTACCATACCGCCACCAGTGGAAACTTCGACTTTTTTTTCCGCGAGGTCGCGTTGAACATCCGCCATTTTTGTCTGCATTTCTTGAGCTTGTTTAAATATGGATCCTAAATCTTTCACTGACATTTTAGTTTATTATATAAAGATTCATATTTTCACCTTATTTATAAAATCATAGGGTGGGTTAACTACTTGATGACCACGCCTCCAAATACATCCAAAGCATATTGAATAATCTCTGCTTCCGATTTATCCTGGCTCTGATCAAAAGATTTTTTTTTTTCTTTGCTGTCTGACCTACTACTAGATAAATTAGTATTCGCAATTACTCCCTTATCACTTAAAACTAATGTAACATTTATTTCTCGTTCACAAATAAGTTTTACCGCATCCTTGACTAATCGTAGGTTTTCCTGGTTTTTTACTTGATCCAGTGTAATTGCATCTATGAAACCAAGTTTTAAATCTGACTCACTAAAGTCGAGGACTTTACACTGTTCAAGGTAATGCTTAAAAACAGGCTTGCGCGAACAAATTTCTTGTTTAATCTGTTCCCAGCTGGCAACAGAACCTAAGTCTCGACTAGAAGAAATTTTAGCTGGTTCATTAATTTTCAATTCATCTTTAATAGAATTGATCGATTCATTTGCTGTTACTAATGGTTCTGCGACTTCTTCCAACGAGTTTATTGCCTTAATCATATCGTCAATACTATGAAACGGGCGAATTTCAGCCAAGCGCAAAATGGACATTTCAAAAATCATTTGAGCCAAGGAACTTCGCTTCATTTCCATCTCTGCCCTAGATAAAACGGAAAACATTTGCTGTAACTCATCGACATGAAAATTTTTTGATTGGGCTTGCAATACTTGGAAATTACAAACCTGAATATCCAAAAGCACGTCTGGTGTCTTCGACAGTTTTACGATCATTAAATTTCTCATATACTCGGCTAAGTCTCGACATAAAAAATTTAGATCTTTTCCGTCGGTTACGATGGACTGGACAGTTTCTAAAAGCTGTACCGAATCTTTTTTAATTAGGTGTTCAACTAACTTTTCCAGTGTTGTTCTTCCAACAACTCCTAGAACTTCCTCAACGGAGTCATTTTCTATTTTATTTCCGCAATAGGCAATTACCTGATCAAGGAGACTTTGAGCATCTCGCATGCTACCGGCACCTGACTTTGCAATTTTTTCAAGACCTAGTCCATTGACTTCAATACCTTCTTGATTGCAAATAATTTTAAGTTGTTCGATGATTTGCCTCTGCGAAAGAGGCTTGAACTCAAAACACTGGCATCTCGAAAGAATGGTTTCTGGAATTTTTGAAAGTTCTGTGGTTGCAAACAAAAATACTACTTTAGGAGGTGGTTCCTCGAGAGTTTTAAGCAGAGCATTGAAAGCGCTTTTTGACAGCATGTGTACTTCGTCAATAATATACACCTTATACCGGCTTGAAGAAGCAGCATATTGAATTGTTTCGATCAACTCTCGAGCCTCCGCTACACTATTATTAGATGCCCCGTCAATTTCTCGAACATCAATAGAGTTTCCTAGTTTTATTTCTTGGCAAAAATCACACTCATCACAAGGCTCTGCAACAGGTCCTTTTGCACAATTGATCGCTTTTGCAAGAATACGAGCGGTCGTCGTTTTACCAACGCCGCGTGTACCTGAAAATAAATATGCCTGTGCTAACTTATCTAATTCTATTGCGTTACGTAGTGTACGCACGATATGCTCTTGCCCAATTAATTCGCTAAATTTCTGTGGACGCCATTTTCGCGCCGAGACTTGGAAGTCCATTTTATACACTTTCTAAGCAGTCAAGTTAGTTACGTGCTAAGTATAAAAAGTTAATTAAGGCAGTTCACTGGGTAATCCCACAGCACACATAGAATGTTGCTACCGCTGCTTCCTTCCGGACCTGACGGGATTCGCAAAGCCACGTTGCGTGAGGCCCAGCAAACTACCAAAAACCTTATTAACATTATACGGAGAGGGAGGGATTCGAACCCTCGGTAGGGGTTAAGCCTACACACGCTTTCCAAGCGTGCGCCTTAAACCGCTCGGCCACCTCTCCTATATCTCAGGATGAAAATTCGAATTGTCTGTCTCTTCCATAATAATTAAGTAAAAAAATTGGAGCAGGAGCTTTGGTGCCTGTAAAATCACTTTTCTAAATCAATTACAGTTAATTCCCTACTACACTTCCGCACAGTTTAATTTTTCGACAAGAGAAATTTTAACGGATACTTAAAGAGTGCGCCCAAGAGGACTCGAACCTCCGACCTATGGTTCCGCAAACCATCGCTCTATCCAGCTGAGCTATGGGCGCTTAATAATAATATTAGTAATATCATCTAATATTCTCATGTATTAGGATATTGACCGCCTTACCTATGAAACAACTTCAGGCATTGCCCCTAATAACTTAATAGAAATTGATTTATGCTCAAACTTATACATTGTTGGAAATTTTGCAAAAGCCCAACCTTTATAAATAATTTTCCCGGATTCTTCAACTATAAGCTGCACCGCTGGGTTCAATAGTTTGTTGCCCTTTGAGGTGTAGGTTTTCTTATCCATAACAAAGTTAGGCAAAAAAGATCCTACAGTTACAGTCAACCCCGAACCAACTGGGGTAATGCTGCTACCTAATTTTAAAGTATGAATAGACTCTAACTCCTCATCTTCCTTATTTTGAATCAAAATTTTTACAGAATTCCATTTCCCCTCAACCTCAGAAGGTACGACTATTTCTCTAGAAATTAGTTTTTTGTTCAACCGCGGGTGTTCACTGTCGTTGGTGCTCGTTCCTGTTAGTCTTTTTTTAAAGTTAGCTGAGTCGTTTAATTTAGAGGAAGAGCCTTCAATATTACTTAGTTGACTGAACGATTGTTCCGGTAACGGCTCGGTCTTGTCTGTGCCTATCGAGCAACTCATTTCTTCACTCAATATAACGATCAGGAACAATAACCAAATATTTTTTCTTTTATGCAACTTATTTAA
>JABGTQ010000170.1 GCA_018647025.1 Nitrospina sp.
AATTTTTCCTTTTGAGATTTCCATTCTTTAATTGGGCCAAGTATTGTATAACCGAAACTGATTACAAATAGAGCAATTTTAGGTATAGTAGCTAAAATGTATAGCACTAGAACGACCAAAAGAAATCTAGTGAATGAGACTCTTTTGCGAAATTCAAATTTTTTAAAGGCCGGGTATTTAATATTACTAACCATTAGAAAAGCAAGAATATACACTATGGCCACTATAAACCCAGGGTTAACCCTCGATCCAAATAAGTTTTCAAATGCAATTATCGTTGATGCGAGAACGGCAGCAGCGGCAGGAGTTGCTAACCCTATAAAACATTGACCTTGAATATCTGATTTTGTTGCATTGAATCTTGCTAAACGAAGTGCCGCACAAAGTAAATATAGAAATGCGGCCATCCATCCCACGCTTCCAAAAGGCCTTAATACCCAAGCATAACAAAGAAATGCTGGGGCCATACCAAATGATATAACATCTGCTAAAGAATCATATTGCATTCCAAAAGCGCTGGTAGTTTTGGTCATTCGAGCAATCCTACCATCAAGAATGTCGAATATTATAGCTAATACAATTGCCCAAGCTGCAAGGTAATATTTTTCGTTAAGAGCTGCAATAAATGAATAGAACCCGCAAAATACGTTCCCCGTTGTAAAGAGGCTAGGCAGAATATGAATACCTTTTCTTGCGTTTATCATTAGTTTTCTTTAGCTTGGGTTAAGATAACCAATAATACTACTTCCGCCGCTGACATGATCTCCACAAGCCACCGACAATTTAGTATTTTTAGGAAGAAGAATGTCAACACGTGACCCGAATCTTATTAGACCGTATCTCTGGCCAGATTTATAATGATCTCCTTTTTTAGGCCAGCAAACAATGCGTCGAGCTATAAGCCCGGCAATTTGCTTAACAAGAACATGTGTTTTGCCATTATTAATTAGAATAATGTTCTGCTCGTTGTATATTGATGCTTTTGGATTAAATGCAGCAAGAAATTTTCCGGGGTTATAACGAATTTCTTCAATGGTTCCGGCAATAGGTACCCTGTTAATATGAACATTGAATACTGAGAGAAATATAGTTATACGTGTACACGACTCACCGTTAATAGGTTCTGTCTCTGTTATTATTTCTGTTACTTTTCCATCAGCTGGAGAAACAATTACATTGGGTTCGTTCGGAATGCTACGCTCTGGGTCTCTAAAAAAAGAAGTTACAAATACAAATCCTAGCCCAAAAATAAGGGCTACCCAATAAAATGAAAACAAAAGCATCAGAAGTGTAATAATTAGAAGTGGTAGAATGAATATAAAACCTTCTTTTGCTAGAGGTATTTTTATCATAGAGTCCGGTATTTTTTAATTATTTTGTAGAGAAAATTTAGAAAGTGATTGTTATTTCAGTTTTTTACCTACAAAAGGCATCATTTTTCTCAACTTCTCACCAACAACTTCTATTGGGTGTTCAGAATCCTGCTTTAATCTTGCATTAAATACTGGACGATTGGCCTGGTTTTCTAAAATAAACTCTCTGGCAAAACCCCCACTTTGAATTTCTGCGAGGATTTTTTTCATCTCATCTCGAGTTGACTGCGGAATGATTCTACGCCCTCGAGTTACATCTCCATAGGCAGCGGTGGTACTTATAGAATAACGCATATTTCCAATACCGCCTTCATAGATTAAGTCGACAATTAATTTTAATTCATGCAGGCACTCAAAGTAAGCTAAATCAGGATTGTACCCTGCCTCCACTAGGGTGTCGAAACCTGCTCGAATAAGCTCAGTAACTCCACCACATAAAACAGCCTGTTCTCCAAAAAGGTCAGTTTCTGTTTCTTCTCTGAAAGTAGTTTCAAGAACTCCCGCACGTGTGCCACCTATTCCTTTAGCATAAGCCAAGGCAATTTCTTTTGCTTTTTTGGAAACATCCTGATAAACCGCCATTAAACATGGTACGCCAGCACCCTGTTCGTAAGTTCTTCGAACTAAATGTCCGGGTCCCTTTGGAGCTATCATGAAAACATCAACAGACTTTGGAGGGACTACTTGTCCAAAATGAATATTAAACCCATGCCCAAAAGCAATAGCATCACCTTTTTTTAGGTGAGGAGCAATTTCACTGTCATACATTGCACGTTGCTTGTCATCGGGGATAAGAATCATTATGATGTTTGAAATTTTTGTAGCTTCTACTACAGTCATAACTTTTAACCCATCTTTTTTTGCCCTTTCCCAGTAAGCACTCTCCTTGCGTAGTCCCACTACAACCTTAATACCGCTGTCATGTAAGTTTCTTGCGTGTGCATGTCCCTGACTACCATAACCAATGATTGCAATTGTTTTATTTTTTAATAATTTGATATCTGCTTGGCGATCATAATAAATACTGGGCAATTGTATTCTCCTTTTCCTTCGCTTAGTTAATGGGGTGTTTTTTTGTTTAGAAAGTATTTTTAGATATGCTCAATTTATTGATTTACTACCCCTACTGATTGCTATTCGCCCGGAACGAACAATTTCTTTTATTCCAAGTGGCTTTAGTAGGTCTAGAAATCCTTTTATTTTGCCTTCATCTCCGGTAATTTCAACTGTATAATTATCTGGACTCACATCTATTACCTTAGCTCGAAAAATATCTACAATACGTAAAATTTCCTCGCGAACACGTGGCTCCGAATTCATCTTCACTAGAATGAGCTCTCGGTCAACAAAATGCTCTTCAGTTAAATCGACAACCTTGATGACGTCGATTAGCTTGTTGAGCTGTTTTGTTATTTGTTCAATTTTCTTGTCGTCTCCTAGTGTAATAATAGTCATTCGTGAAATTCCAGGCTCGTTTGTCTCAGCAACATTTAAGCTTTCGATATTAAAACCTCTTCCACTGAAAAGCCCTGAAATTCTTGAGAGTACTCCAGATTGATTTACAACGAGTACAGAAATGGTATGTTGCATAACTACAAGCCGTTAAAGATAAAAATGTTTAGTTTGTTTAGTTGGTAAATATATCAGAAACACCTTATTTTTACCATTATATTTCTGTCGTACTTTACGTGTAAGTTATTGGATTTTTGTTCTTTGGACTTTAGATAATGAAAACGACAGATCTTCCTTTAGCACTCAAGTTCCTTAGGAAAACGATTAAACTTTGGAGGGTGCCAGTGGTAACTGTAATAAGTTATCATCGTAACCCTTTCATGGTTCTTGTTAGTTGTCTTCTTAGTTTAAGAACTAGAGATGAAATTACAGAGGCAGCTTCTAAAAGGCTGTTTGCTCTTGCTCATTCTCCGAAAAAACTATTGCACTTGGACCCTGAAATTGTTGAGGGATTAATTTATCCCGTTTCTTTTTATCGAAAAAAAACCCTTACGTTGTATGAGATTTGTAGATCTATCATAGCTGAAAATAAAGGAAAAGTTCCTGATTCATTGGACAAATTACTTAGTTTGAAAGGAGTTGGGCGTAAAACGGCAAACCTCACTTTAGTTCTTGGTTATAACAAACCCGGAATTTGTGTTGACGTTCACGTGCATCGAATTATGAATCGCTGGGGATACATCCAAACCAAATCACCAGATGAATCAGAGATAGCATTAAGGCAGAAGCTTCCAAAACGTTATTGGATGGAAATTAATAATTTACTTGTGAGCTTTGGCCAAAATATATGCAAGCCACAATCACCTTATTGTAGTAAATGCAAGATTTCAAAGTATTGTGATAAGAATGGAATCACTCGCCATCGTTAAAATAAATGGAATTTTTAAATTAATATTATATACTTCCAACCATTTTTTTCTGTATAGCAATGAGTTGACTGATCCCTTTATTGGCGAGGGCAAGCATTTTGTTCATTTGTTTGTCTGTGAAGGGTTCACGTTCCGCCGTGCCTTGAATTTCTACAAAGCCACCACTTCCAGTTTTTACAATATTTAAGTCCACATCAGCTCCTGAGTCCTCAGAGTAATCTAAATCTAAAAGGTTTTTCCCGTTAACAACCCCAACACTTACAGCCGCTACATAATCATGAATGGGGATTGTCTCAATAATTCCATGTTTTTTCAGTTTTTTCATGGCTAGCATTAAGGCGATGAATGCTCCTGTAATAGAGGCACATCGGGTTCCACCATCTGCTTGGATTACATCACAGTCAATCCAAACAGTTCTTTCTCCAAGCTTTTCGAGATCTACAATACTGCGCAGTGATCGTCCAATGAGTCTTTGGATTTCTTGTGTACGACCAGAAAGTTTTCCTTTGGATGCTTCTCTAGTTGTTCTTGTATTTGTTGATGAAGGAAGCATTGAGTATTCTGCTGTAACCCAACCTTGTCCTTTGCCTCGAAGAAAGGAAGGAACTTTGTTATCTATGGAAGCTGAACAGAGCACACGGGTTCCTCCCATTTGGAAAAGAACTGACCCATGGGGATGGATTATGTAGTTTTTAGTGACTTTGATTGCTCTTATTTGATTAAAAGAACGACCATTTGATCTGGGCATTTATTTTTTCCAGTTTTAAATAGGTTTATGTTCAAGGATCTAGAGATTCTTATCTTTATTTTTTAAATAGGTAATTAATTTTCTAAAAATATCAGGTTACCTAAAAACATTCAACAATATATTGAGATTATATTTTTAGAATCACTTAATTAAAAACTTCTTTTATATCAAACTCTTAAGCCTTGTATGTAACGAAAATATTTGATAAATTACTATTAAAAGGAGCTTGAATGGATTCATATTTTGAAAAAGGCATAGTTTTAAAGGGAACGCTTTGGATAAAAGGCCAAGTTCATTTTGGAGCCTCGATTACGGGGGACATCCATTCTAGTGATCATCTTATTGTATCTAATACGGGTTCGGTGAAGGGGACAATTTATTCGTATGATGTCTCTAATTCAGGAATTATTGAAGGGAATGTGTTTTCACAAAATAAAACTATCTTGGCTCAGGGTGGTCGTCTAGCTGGTGATATCACGACATACCAATTGATTATTGATGAGGGATCTGATTTTGGCGGACGTTGCAAGATGATTGATGCTCCAGTTGACCAAAAGGGCACAGATAGCGAGGTTAATGATGAGAAACGTTCTAATAAAAATAGTCTCTTGAAGCAGAAAGGAAAGAGAGTACCAGCAGCTAATATTATCTCAACAGTGAAGTCTAGAATACCTCAGTTGACACTCTTTAGTGGGTTACCTAAAATATCTACAGTTTTTTTGATAGGTTTTCTGATGATAGGTGCTTTTTTATTCATCAATCTCGGCCATCTTGAAATAAATAAAACGAAAAAAAAAATAGACGTTGGATATGCTTTTCTTGACGATGGGAGTTATGAGGAAGCTGAGCGTATATTTAAGGATATTTTAAAAATTAACAAAGACTTTCCCAGAGTTTATGCAGGACTAGGTCAGGTTTTTTTTCAAAGAAAACTTTACCAAGAGGCGATTACTCAATTTAAACATTCGGTAGATTTGATGCCATCGAATGGAGAATATAAATTAAGTTTGGCGAAAACATACCAATCTCTGGGCCAATTGAAAGCTGCTGAAAAATATTTTCAGTTGACGATTGATCAGGAACCCGCTATGGCTAATGCTCTTTATCAATATGGCTTATTCATGGAAGAAAAGGGTGATATTGAGAATGCCCTTATCCATTACCGCAAAGCTCTTAAAATCGATAAAAATTTATACAAGGCTCACGAATCATTAGGTAAAATTTTAGAGACAACTGGGGATTTAGATGGTGCCATTGCTGAATACTCATTGGCTCTAAAGTCTGATAAAAAAAATTATTCTCTTCATTTAACTCTAGGTAGCATGCTTTTAAATTCAAACGATCCATCTAAAGCAAACTTTTACTTTAAGAGAGCCTTAAGTCTAATCCCACGCGATTTTAAAGCACACGTTAAGGTTGCTGGCATGCTAATGGGAAAGGGGATGATAGATGAATCCCTTACTTTATACGAGACAGCCTCTTCTATTGATCCACAGAACTCTAAAGTTTATTCTGAAATGGGAAAAGCCTATCTAGAAAAACAAGATATGGGTGCTGCTTTAAAATTCTTTAAAAAATCAGTAAAACTACAACCGGAGAATGCCGAAAACCAATATCAATTTGGAAAATTGTTGTTGCAAGCTAAGGAATTTAACAATGCCCGTCAAGCCCTAGAAAAAGCACTTTCTTTGCGCGATAACCACCCTCCAACTTATTATGAGCTTGGTCTTGCATTACTAGAAGAGTCTAACGCGAAAGATGCCGAAGTAGTTTTTCGCAAAGCTGTTGCTGGTGACTCTAAAAATATTTTTTATTCGCTAGCCCTTGCAGAAAGTCAGATAATAAACAAAAAATATAATGCTGCGCTTGATAGGCTTCTTAAGTTATCAATAACTAATCCGAAACATACTCAATTGCAGTTTTCTTTATGTAATGTCTATAGCAAAAAAAAATTCTATACTTACGCTATAAAACATTGTGAGTTGGCTAATAATTTAAATGTTAATCAAGATGTTAATATCATGAACCGGCTGGCTTGGCTTTATGCAAAAAAAAGATTAAATCTTGACCGAGGAATTCATTTAATGCAGATTGTTAATAAAGCTGAACCAAATAATGCTAAATATATTGATACTATGTCGGAGTTGTTATACGCCAAAGGGAATATAGTGGAAGCAGTAAAGACTATTCGTGAGGCCATTAGCCTTGACCCGAAGAATTCTTATTACAAGCAGCAAATTTGGAAGTTTAAGAATATTCCTCACAATCAGAATTAAAATAGCCCAGTTCCTTTTAATCCTAAATACGATCCGTAAAGAATAGTAAGAATAATACCGTCTCTTTTTCTGATGACGTATCCCATACGAATTAATATGAGTAGTAAACAAGTTAGAACTGCAGCGTAGATAAGATCTATATAGATTTCTTCGTCAATAGTTAAAGGTTTAATCAACGACACGGTACCTATTACCATAAGGATATTAAATATATTACTGCCAAATACATTGCCAATAGCCATTTCTCCATGACCTTTCTTAGCTGCTATTATGGAGGAAGTAAGTTCCGGCAGACTTGTCCCAAGTGCAACGATACTTATACCTATTAACCATTCGCTAACACCTAGGTTACGCGCAATATTAGTAGCTCCTTCAACCATACAATTTGCACCAATAACTAACATTGCTATTCCTATTGTCACTAAACCAATTTGAAATGATGTTCTCTTATATTTTGAAAATAAATTTATATCTTCTAACGAAGCACCTGTAATTTCTTTTGATCGTAATGCTCTCCACAGATAAACAATCAGAAGGCTGACCATAATAAAACCTTCTGTCCTGCTTAAATAGTTATTCCAGGAAAAGGTGACAATTATAAGCGAGGCAATTAACAAAGAGGGAGACTCGTCTAAAAATCTTTGTTTGTCAATTGTAAGAGGAATTATTAAGGCGGTTAGGCCTAAGACCAATCCTATATTTGCAATATTACTCCCAATGATATTTCCTAATGCTAAGTCCTCCGAACCTTGAAGAGAAGCAATTACTGAAACGGCTAATTCAGGGGTGGATGTACCGAATCCCATTACAGTAGCCCCAATAATAAATGGGCTTACTCTTAATACTTGAGCTAGCCGCAAGCTTCCTGTTACAAGAAAATCTCCTCCATAATAAAGCAGAAATAAACTTAAAAAAATAAGTACTAAGTCAATAAACATGAAGGAATAGAAGAGATAAGAATAGCTATGAGCCTAATAAATAAATTTTTATAAATACACATGAGAGTTTATCTAAGATCTAATAAATTAAGAAAGACACCAAATATTGAGCGCTATTTTATTTTTCTTAATATAAATAAATTATTTTTCGTAGTAATTTGAATAGAGATTTTTAGTTCGGATAACTTTTTAATTTATATGATTGTGAATATAGGGTTGGCTCGTAATTTTTGTTTTAAAGATTTTTATCATTATCGAAAGTTAATATCTGTTGTGGCGGTGAGTAGAATAAACATAAGTAACAATGCAGTTATATTCAACATTAATTATTTTTATAGAAATTTCGAAAAAGTTTAACTGAATGATTTAAGTTTTGAGCTAGTCGTAAATATGTAACTAATGAATATTAAGAAGCTTATAAAGTAATCAAAAACTAATTCTTTTCTATGCTAGCTACTTTATATTTCTGATTTTAAAAATAAGAATTTAACTAAGATAGCGGGAGCTGGATAAAACTATTTTTAAAACCAAAATTAATTAGTTTTTTTCTTACTTGCTGTGCTTTACTTTTTGTTAAAAGACCTTTTGTCCGAACTGTGTATACTTTTTGGTTTCTTGTAATTAATTTTTGATTTGTTCTAAAGTTAGTATTTTTTAATTTCTCAACAAAAACGGTTGCATCTTTCTTTTTTGAGAATAATCCTAGTTCTAATATGTATGCTTTACCACTTTTTTTAATTGAAGGGTTGAAGCCAAGTTTTTTTAATTTTTCAAGTTTTAAAGTTAAGTCACTTTCTTTGTTAAATCTCTCTGAAGTTACTTCATATTTAGTTATTTTAAGGCTTTTAATGTAGGTTTCTGCCTTAAATCCTCTTTCTTCTATTTTTTTTGCAATATTTTGGGCATTATTTCTAATGGAAAATGTGCCAACTTGGACATAATAATTTTTAATTTGGGAAGGTATTGTTTTTTTTTCAGATAGCTGCTTGCTTATGGATGCATTTACGTCATTAAGAGTAGTTTTATTTTTTCCTGACGTTACGCTTTGAACTGATGTGGAGTTTTTATTTTTGTTAGTTATTATTTTTTTATTGGTAGAGTCTTTTTTCTCCAGAGAAGAGTTTGATTGAAATTTATCCTTAGAGGTGACAGCTACTTGTTCAACAAGGCTAGATAGAGGTGAATTGAAATATTGTCTCTTTTGAATGAATATTAGAGCAATAAGTGCAATTCCTACAGCAGAAATAATAGCTAATTTGGAGTTTTTTGTCCTTACTCTTTTTTCTGTCTTATAGTGGTTCTTAATTTGATCGTATTCATGAAGGTTATGTATTCGCTTATTGTATTTTTTCCAATCTGGGTTAATTTCTTGAGAGTGCGGATCTGAGTTTTTAAGAATTTTGTCATTTTTTGATTCAAGCATTGATTGATTCTTTTGCTAAAAGTATTTAGAAAGAAGATTTTATAAATGGATAGTTTTCTTAGGACAACAGTAAAGCATGATGATAGGATATTTTTGTAAAGAATTAATCTATATAGTTATAATATTTCATTTATATGATGATATATTTCCCCTTATATTTCAATAAGTTTTATGATATTTACATGATTTAATGACA
>JABGTQ010000171.1 GCA_018647025.1 Nitrospina sp.
ACCCAAAATGGAGTCCCTTTAGAGGAGATTGCGCAGATACTTGTCCCCCGACTCAAAGCAGAAGGAGATAAGGTAGTCATGGAATATCTTATAAATTTAGGACATTTTGAAGAGGAGGCAGAAAAGCTCATCGCATACGCCAGATTCGCAGAAAGCAACCTAAACCGTAAGCTGGAGTTTAATCAAATAACTAAAGTCATTACGGAGTCACAATTGTTTGTTAATCGTCTGGTAGAATTATTCCAAAAAATTGGTGAGGTAGACTCTGAAAAAATCATGGATGACTCAAAAATTCTTATCCGTAACATAGAAAAATTTCTCGAGACGAATCTGTATCTATTGCTAGTAGATAAAGAAACCGCAGAGATCCCACATTCACGCTATATAACTGGTGATTCAGATGCCATGTAAAAAAAGAATATGAAGTTATAAGCTGAACGATAATATTTTTTTCAATGTTGAACTTTCAGAACTTGCAAACAAGTAGGAGCAAGTAGCACACTTAAAAGCGCAACAGAAAAAGCACCTTAAAACCAACTAACCTTTGTGAGGATGAAAGATGAAAAGGGAAAGAACTCCTTTTTCTAAAAATACTACGTGGTAAAATATAAGTGTGGATTTAAACAGGCCGATTAAAGCAATTAATTCACCAGATGAAAATGAAACAAGCCCGCAATGAGTCAAGTTGCAAGTGATTTTACTCTTTCCATGGGATCCACTATATCCGTGAGACGTACACCAAACTTTTCGTTTACAACCACAACTTCTCCACGTGCGACAAGTTTATCATTCACTAGAATTTCAAGAGGATCACCGACGAGCTTGGTCAATTCGATAACTGAACCTTGTCCCAATTGAAGCAAATCGTTAATCAACATTTTACTACGACCCAACTCAACCGTTACAGATAGAGGAATATCAAGAATAAGGTCAAGATTATTTTCTTTAATCTCGTCAGCGGCCTCACCTTCTTCTTTGACGGCGGTTCCACCGGTATCTTCGGCTGTTACTGGTTTGTCTTCTTGTTTTGTATCTTCTGCCATGGTTTACCCTTCCCTTTCTATGATTTCTGTTACTTGGATAGCTTTGAGACCCCTAGAAACACCAGGGAATCCTTTAACTTTAGGCATTCCTTCCACCGTAATCTCTAGAGGGTCTGTAACGTCATTCCCCAGCATAATAGTATCACCTACCTTCAATTCAACCAATCGTTCCGAAGTAATTTTTGTCTTACCTAATTGAGCAATTACTTCTACTTCTGTCGTCAACATCTCTTCGCGCACACGTTGAATCCAGACACGGTCAACTTCCTGCGTTTCCGCTTGGAAGTTCGCTTTCAGTTTCGGCATAATCGGCTCAATCGTTGAGTATGGAATACTTACGGTGACCGAACCCGAAGTGAACTCAAGATCAATTTCAAAAACAATGACCAGAACGATATCTGTTGGAGGAACGATTGCTGCAAATTGAGGGTTAATTTCAGATCGCACATAATTTGTATTTATCTCAAAAACAGGTTTCCATGCCTTTTCAAAATCTTCCAGTGCCCCAAGAACCACATTTTTCGTCATTCTTATCTCAATAGCACTAAAATCTCGGTCTGCGATGGTCGATTCCTTTTCATTAGTCCCACCGAAAAAAGTATCCACAATAGCGGATACTAACTTACTTTCTACAATCATCAGTCCGTGGCCACGCAGTGGTTCCATTCTAAAAATATGAAGGCTAGCTGGGATAGGTAGAGAACGAAGGAATTCACCAAACTTGACTGTGTCAGTGGATACCGCGTTCACCTCTACGGCTTTTCGTAACATACCAGAAAACGTTTGGCGAAATAATCGAGAAAACATCTGATTGATAATATCCAGAGTAGGAAGTCGCCCTGCAATAATTTTTTCCTGACTGGTCAGATCATATTTAGTTACACCTGTTTTATTATCCGCTTGATCTGTTTCAGTCTCGACTTCTCCATCGCCAACGCCTTTTAATAACGCGTCGACCTCTCCTTCTGATAAAACTTGACCCATTTGACTTTCCTAAGTTGATTAAAAAATTAAAAATTATTCCAGCCGATTGTAAAGTGTCACCAACAATGACTTCACTAAATATTACTGAACTATAAACTCAGTAAAATAAGCATCCTTCACATGACCCACCACTAAAAATCGGTTGACCCGAGTAGTAATTTCATCTTTTAATTTAAACTTTCCTTGAACCGAATAAACATCCTCAAAACTCTTACTACTCAATAAGACAAGAATGGAATCTGTGATTTTTTGTAGATTTTCCTCAAATTCAGGATTAACCTCAGGCGAACTCAACTCTAAAGTTGCGGTTACTTTCAAAAACCTTTTTCCTTCACTACCAGCAAGATTAACAACGAATGGATCCATAGTAAACATCACCCCAAGACCCGGAGGTAACTCTTCTGCATTCTCACCATCTGTACCTTCTTCCCCTTTCTTAAGCTCTTCAACCGGGTCTTCCTGAAAAAAGTTTGTATAGGCAAAATACCCACCACCTGCTAATGCCAACACACCCACAACGATCAAAATAAGCTTAATTGGTAGCCCTTTTTTCTCCTCTTCTCCTCCCTCCTCGTCGCCTTCTTCCTCAGCTTCTTCAGCCATTTACTCTTCTCCTATCTCAAACTTTCTTTTTATTAAAACAATAATTAAAGTAACCTTCGCTATGCTGTTACCAAAATAAACTTTATTTTGCTCGTTTTAACGTCATCTCCTGAAAATAGTTTCCCTCCTAAAAAAGGAGAACAAGCTAGGTTTCATCAAATAAAAATAGCCACAAACTAATCTATCCAAAACAAATGACGCAAGAGTATGATTTTTATGACTTACCATTTAAAATATAGCAAAGAGTGTGCCAATAAATCTTCGACGAACCAATAAAACGATAAGCCATTGTTTTTAAAATACTTAAAATACAAAACTTCACAAAAATAATCATTTTAAAAAAGTATGGTTATGGCAGCAATGCCACTATTTTGACAA
>JABGTQ010000025.1 GCA_018647025.1 Nitrospina sp.
AATCATCACAATCCGAAAAGATGCTCCTGCGCAAATTGTGTTCAGGGAAAATTTCTTCAAACTTCTTATTGGTGACCTCATATTTATCTATCCAATAGGAGTCAAGATGAACCTTCTGTTCTGGAGCGCCATGCTGAGGGCCAAATCGATTGCACCCTCTTTTAAAAGTACCCATTTTTATCAAGACCATATCACTGAGCAATTTAGAACTTTCTGCAGAAACAGAAAATCTATCACCTATCAGAAGAAACACCAAGGCTAATACCACAAATGAAAAGACATTAAATATAGATAAATAAAAAAGACGGAAACACGTCATCCTTGCAAATTCTCTAGAATAGCCAAAGTTGCCTTAGACCTGTTCAAGGTATAAAAATGGATACCAGGAGCTCCCAAACGAAGCAAATCCTTGCACTGATCTATTGCGTGATTTATACCTATCTCTCTTACCTTATCAGGATCGTCCTGAACTCCATCAAATTTAGCGAGAAGAGAATCAGATAAACTGGCACCGCACATCTTAGTAAAACGTTGGCTTTGTTTGAGATTCAATACTGGCATGATTCCAGGAATAATGGGAATATTTATTCCTTCTTGTCTTGCCTTGTCTATGAAATCAAAATAATGTCTATTATCAAAAAATAATTGTGTAATAAGAAAGTCCACCCCAGCATCAACTTTACGCTTAAGGTTATCCATGTCAATTTGCAGATCAGGGCATTCAATATGGCCTTCTGGATAACAGGCCGCGCCTATACAAAAAGAGAATTTCGATTTTATAAAAGACACCAACTCGCTGGCATAGCAGAAACCCCCTTCGGTTTTCACGAATTTTTCCTCACCCTTTGATGGATCGCCCCGTAGCGCAAGAACATTTTCTATCCCCAAAGTTTGCAAGCTGTCCAAAACAGAAACTATTTCGTTCTTTTGATGCCCCACACAGGTCAGGTGCGCCATACTTTCTATCGCGATATCATTATTTATTTTCCCCACCAGATCTACGGTCTTGGAACGAGTGCTGCCACCGGCACCGTAAGTAACCGAAACAAATGCCGGATTGGCGGATTTCAATCGCCCTATAGTTTCAAACAGGCTTTGAAAACCAGCTTCATCTTTCGGAGGAAAAAACTCAAAAGAAAAAACGGGTGAGGAAGATTTTAGTTTTTCACTTATTTTCATTCCCCCGATACTAACACAACGCTAAAGGGAAATAAAAGAAAGAGTTACAGCCTTTCGTTAAAAAGAAAGAGTTTAGGAATGAGGGATTTCATAAATCCCAAATCTTTTTAGATAGGATACAAAAGAAACAACATCTACTAACTCTACAGGCTCTTCGTCTATCGATCGGATAGCTTCATCTGAAAAATAACCTGTAGTGATAAATATCCCCCGAGAAGCACCCTCGCCTTTAACTGTGTCTAGAAAACCTTTAACCTTTATAGCATTTACCGTTTGGCCAGGGGGATTGATGATACAAAGTGCGAGATAAGTTCCCCCTACCACAGGGGTCTCATCATTCATGGCTATTTCAAGCTCATGATCATTTGCCCATACCGAATGAACGTATTCCAGATTGAATTTTTCAAGAAACTCTACACACTTCTCTTTAAAAGCCGTCTGGTCTGCTAGGAACTTAGGTACATCGGTGTCGAAATGAATTTGCTCTTGAGGAAGGGGGGGAGAAACTTTTTTTAATGAGACAATAAGCAATATACCAATAATAAAAGCAACGAAAGTAATTACGAATATTGCCACTTACTTTATCATTTCATCCCAAATTTTTTCTTTTTTGCCCTGCTTTATCCACTTATCGTTTGCAACCATCTGCTTGACTGCTATCCAAAAAACCCAACCCACAAAAATAAGCATGGTTCCAATGGGAATATTATCTGGCTTGGTCGCGATTAATAGAAAGTTTTCAAGACCTGAGTTTTCCATGGTTCGTCCTTATCGCAATACTAATTCTTATTATTATATAGAATGAGAGAAGGTTGAGGCAATCATTATTCGTCGTCTTCTTCATCGTCGTCTTCTCCTGAATCGTCTTCTTCGCCCTCTTCCTCATCATCCCCGCCTTCACCTAAGGAGGCGTCAAAATCCAATTCAGCTGTGTTATAGGCAACAATGAGATCTTTAAGGGTTCCTACTTGGGTATCTACATCACCTACTGAATTGACTTCATCATACTTCGTAGGTACTTTATAGCCGTCACCGTCTTTTACCCAGTGTGAAGGCATTGGGGTCCAAGGGATCATGGCCCTAGTATCTTTTAGCCATTTTGGGATCCAGTCTTGCCGTAAACGTTGGCTAGCCAAAGAAAATTCTATCCCTTTTTGACCGTCATCATGGCATCTTCCGCAGTCCATATAGGTCACCATTTCTGCACCTTTTTGCGCAACGGCATTGTCTTTTGTTTTGTGAGTTCCCACCTCATATTCAGGTCCCGGGGACATTGCTTCGAAGTACGCCGTCAAATCCCGAACTTCTTTATCGCTGAAAGCAAACGTTGGCATTTTCACTTTGAGCCAAGTCCTAACAGGAGTTGGACTGCGCAAGAATGAATACAACCATGCACTCTTCAATCGTTCACCGACATGATAATCACCCATTTCTAGAGGTGGTGGGTATTGGGCTTTGGCTTTGAGATATTTCTGGATGTTACCACCCTCGCCTTCCACATTATGACAACCACGACAATTGTACTTGGTTATTACCCGCCGTCCAGTTTCAATTATTTTTTCTTTTTCCGATAGTACCTTGCGATATTTGATCGGGACTTTACTACCATTAAAACCCTTCAAAAGAACTACTAGCGCATCTATGTCATCGGGGCTAAGGTGGAAGTTGGGCATTTTATCTAATACCCGTTCCGTTCTAAAGGTGCTTGGTTTTTGCAATTTCTTTTTTGCCCAAGCTTCCCAAGTATGAGGAATATGAGAATCACCGAATTCCAACTCAGCAATCATTTTCCGTCCGAAAGCTGATAATTCTGGAGCGATTCGCCCTTCCTTTTCCATGCCTTTTATATCGTGACATGCAAAACAACCTCGTTTACGAACCACTGACTCACCATGTTTGATTAAGGCAGGATCCTTGAGTTTTGCTTCAAGTCCC
>JABGTQ010000172.1 GCA_018647025.1 Nitrospina sp.
AATCTTCTCATCAAAGACTTGACGTTTTCTATCCCCCGTGGTGCGGTTGTTGGACTAATCGGCCCAAATGGAACAGGAAAAACAACTCTTTTCCGTATGATTGTCGGCGAAGAATCTCCGGACAAAGGAGAAATAGAAATCGGCTCTTCCGTAAAGTTATCATACGTTGATCAACACCGGCATGATCTTGACGGCGAAAAAACTATTTTCGAGGAAATTACAGGGGGTACCGATCAGATAGAGGTTGGTGGCCGTTCTATTAATTCGCGTTCTTATGTAGGGAAATTTAATTTCAAGGGAAGTGATCAACAAAAACAGGTTGCTAATTTATCAGGAGGAGAACGTAACCGTGTTCACCTAGCAAAACTTCTACGACGAGGTGGTAACCTCCTGCTTCTTGACGAACCTACAAATGATCTCGACGTTACCACTTTACGTAACTTAGAAAGCGCCATTCTGAATTTTAGTGGCTGTGTTCTAGTAATAAGTCATGACCGGTTTTTTCTAAACCGGATCTGTACTCATTTACTCGTATTCGAAGGCGCAAGCAAAGTACGCTGGTTTGAAGGAAACTTTGAAGAGTACCAAGAAAAACGTCGAGAAGAATTAGGCGGACGTGAAGAGAACAGACGATCCAAATATAAAAAGCTAACTATTCGTTAACGTTATTTATTTGTTAAGGAAAAACGTTAATAAGAAAATCGCTTTAAGTAATGAATTATCTGCCAAATTTCTTTATCGCTCAGGGTAAATTTAAAAGCTGGCATGGCAGTTCCGTTGGACCCATTTTTAATAACCCAAAATAACTGGCCGTCTGACAGAGATTTCATTATTTCTGTACAGGTAAAATTTCTGGGTGTAGGTTCCAACCCTCGCGCCAAGCGTCCATTACCATTACCTCGAATTCCGTGGCACATTTTACAAGACGTCGGTTTTGAATTTTTCTGATAAAGCGACTTTCCTCGCTCAATATTTTTTGCATTAGCAAACAAGGGGTTTTTTTTAAGAAGGTACTTTGAAGGTGCTTTTTTGGTTTTACGCAACTGAGGGCAAATACCTGACGCGATAATCAGCTTAGTGGGATGCATGGATATGTTGGATAGATAGCGATCTAAAGAACCCAATTGCTCATCTGCGGAAACCTTTGCTACTGGAAACACAAAAAAAGAGACTGTAGCTATAAGGAGAAAAAACTTCACAGTTTACCCACTTCAAAATTTCATTTACTTGGTAAAACTAGGTAAAGAAAAATAATCTTGAAAATTAGAAAGTCGTTTCTTACTAGAGGGGACCATCAAGAGAATTGATATACCACTAAAAAAATTACCTTCTTTAAATTAGAAATTCAAAAGATTAACTAACTGTTCTACCCACCTCTAGTTAGCGAGTGTCCTAAGATAAAGGATGATTTGCCAGACTTGTTCATCGGTCAAATTTTTATAAGCATTCATCCCAGTGCCAGGCGATCCGTTTTTCACAACCCAGAACATCTGACCATCTGATATATCTTTCATCGTCTCAGAGCAGGAAAAGTTTCTTGGCGGAGGGTTAAGACCAAGTGCCATCATTCCCATTCCGTTACCAGTCGACCCATGACAAACCTTGCACGCTGTCGGTTGCGCATCCGTGTGAAAGAGCGATTCTCCCGCAAACAAGTTCATCGAATCGGTTTTTAGTGGATTTTTTAATTTCAAAAATTCGTCAGGCGCCGATGTAGTGTAGCGTATTTGTGGACAAGTGCCTTTACCCATATGCCCCGATCCGTGGTGCATATCGTGTTGTCTATACTGTCGCAACCCATGTCTCATGCTGGGACCAGAAAATGCTTCTCCGACATAAGATAACAAAAAAAATAACGCAGCAAAAAACACCAAAAACTTAGGCGCAAAACGTATAAAGTAGACCATAGAGTTTTATTCTAGCTTTAAGTAAAACTACCCTTTTCATCATAACTTACGCTTACGAACTAGCTGAAAACTTTTTTTTATTGTGGGAATTCTGTGGGCACTTTCACATGCTGCCAACCTTCGCCCTCCAAAGTACGAAGCATTGCAACCAAATCGTTTACCTCCGCATCGGAAAGTTTGAGTGGTATGATCTGATTATCCAAGAAGGGATTTTTAATACCTCCCTTGTTATAATGTGAAATAACGTCTTTAAGGGTAGCAAATCTACCATCATGCATATATGGAGCTGTCTTGGTAATTTCTCTAAGAGTTGGAGTCTTGAATGCCCCTAAATCTTTTTCGTTTTTGCTTACTCGATAACGACCCAAGTCTAAGGTATCAGAATCATCCCAACCGATTCCTACATTATGAAACTGTTCATCAGAAAAGTTCGTGCCCATATGGCAAAGGTTACATCGTGCTTTATCAAAAAAAAGCTTTTTACCTCTCTTAGCAGACTCTGAAATCGCACCCTGATCTCCGTCATAGTCAAAACGGTCGAAAGGACTGTTCCCCGAAACTAACGTTCTTTGAAAAGAAGCAATCGCTCTACCAACATTCTCTTTAGTTAATTTATTGACCCCATAAATATCAGTAAATAGCTTTTTATAACCCTTGAAACTGCTGATTTTTTTAATTAATTCGTCATGACTTGTAAACCCATGCTCTATTAAATTGGCAAATGGTCCTATCGACTGATCTTCTAAAGTAGCGGCACGGCCATCCCAAAACTGAGCTTTGCTAAAACCCCGATTTATGGCAGTTGGGGCGCTTCTACCTCCCTGTTGGCTATTTATTCCTGTTGAAACGGGCTGTCCATCAGTAAAGGCCAAAGCTGGTATATGACAACTCGCACAAGCAATTGTATTGTTAGCGGAAAGACGTTTGTCAAAGAAAAGCAAGCGACCCAGTTCAATTTTTTCTTTAGTCATTGGATTGTCTTGTGGAACTTTAAAGGCTTCTTCATCTAACCCTAGCGGAATCTTTAGTTCATAGGGACCCTTAGAAGCAGCTTGCGTAGCTACAGATGAAATAGCCAAAAAAGAAAAAATAGCTCCCATAAAAACACATGTCGTAAAGAAATTATTTTTAAGTATTTGCCCTGACATATTATTTGCTCCTTAGCATAGATAGTTTGTGCCAATATTCAATTACGATGTAATCTTTAGAGAAAAGTTGCTTCGCAAATTATTATTTTTTTTTCATCAAATCTCGTTAGGCTCCGGCCAATGACCTGATAAAAAGAATCACCTTCCAACCTTCTTTCTCGCTAATTACTTTTCCAACTCGAATCGGCATACTGGTTCCTGGGCTACCATTTTTTAACACCCACATCATTTCTCCATCGGTTCGAACATCCTGCCATTTAGCATCAGTGAAATTACGTGGAGAGTGTCCCGGAACCTTTACTCCTTTGCCCTTCACACCATGACATTTGACGCATAGTCCCTTCCCAAAATAAACCTTATTACCCTCTTTAATATTTTTTTTCGTTGGAGGAAACGGGTTATCCATATCCTGAAGTATTTCAAGAAGCGCCTCCGGAGCACGAGGATAATAAACGTCTTTGTGAAATGCTTTTGCTGAATTTAAAGAAAAAAAAATAGAAGTCAGAATTCCAGCAAACAATATAGTCTTATATTTCATCATCAGTTTTTCAGATCATTTAGGTAATAATTCTTAACATCCTCTGAATACTAAAATTATTCTATGATACTTAAACCGAACGTCTTCGTTGGATATTAAAAAAATAATACTCTTTGGATTAAAAAAAATCATTGTGGCGTCGGATGGCGAACAAGCCTTAAAAACGCATCAGTAGCTGTCACTTTATCTTGAAAAGA
>JABGTQ010000002.1 GCA_018647025.1 Nitrospina sp.
AACCTTGCATTATTTAAATAGAAACAACTGAGTTAATGATTTGAACCAATTGATCATTGTAAAAAATGCCTTAGCCTCTAAAAATATAATATCCATTTTTCAAACATATAATTTATATTTTTCTTAATATAATAAATGAGGAAACTATCATTTTATCAATCATGTCTTAAGTAAAGTTCAAAATAGTTAATTAAAAAAATAGACCTTAAAAGTTTAAATATATATCGTTACTAAAAAAAATCTTGGAATTCAAAATGCTTATATTTTGACATAATTTCAACGTTCTGCTAGCATTTCTTGAAGATAACACTATATTTTTTTATATTAGAATTTAGTTACCATTTTATTATTCTTTAATAGCTTTTTTATATAAGGTACAAGTTAATTTAAGAACTTGCTAAAATGGCAAATACAGTTGGCTAAGAAAACAGAAGAATTTAACTCAAATTTGATCAAAAAAATTCTAATTGGACTAGGGTTAAGTCTTATAATATTAGGGGTCATTAGACAGTGGCCCATCGCGGGGAAGTCCTACATGGAATTTATTGAGGGCGAAGGGTACCTTACCCTGATGCTTGGGCTCATTACGACTGTACTTGGAATATCTACAACGCTAATAGTCGGCCAGAAAGATAAATAACAACTTGAGTTTTAAAATTAAACATCATGAGTGAAAAAGAAAACGTAGAAGGCGAAGGTTTCGTTATTAAAGATAATCGCTCTTCTCAAATTTCAGAAGACAATGCTGCTTTCCTAGATGATCAAGAAACCAAAGATCAGGAAAAACAAACTGACATTTCGGAAAAAAAAGAAACTGAGCCTTTTCAGATCGATTTTTCTGCATTTATAATGTCTCTTACTTCATCGGCTTTTTACCACTTGGGAGATATGCCAGACCCTTCCACTGGCAAAACTGAAACAAATCTTCCTGCGGTCCAACAAACAATCGATATGTTAATTATGTTGCGGGAAAAAACAAAAGGGAACCTCAAGGACGACGAAATTAAACTTATCGAACAGCTCATTTACGAATTACAAGTAAAGTACGTTGCAAAAACAAAAGAATAGTTTTTAATGTATCCCTACACAAGGTTAAAGAATTTTTTTTCCGCTTGTAACTTATCGTTCTAAATCCACATTAAAACTCTAAGGATTTGACCATGGAACTTAAAAGTGACGCACGCGGGCTCTTCATAGAGGGGATGATAGACTCAACAGAGTTGTCAAATTATCTTAAACGAAAATTTAAAGATGAGGACATTCAAAAGACTTACGAGAGTTTAACAAAAAATCATATCAAGACCGCACGATCCCAAGACATTACTCCGTTAAGTAAATTTTGGCAGACACTTGACGAATCCTATAAAAAAATACCTCCTCTTAAATGTGACAAAGGTTGTGCTCACTGCTGCCATACCGGTGTAGCAGCAACAAAAGTTGAATGGGATGGCATATTAAATAATATTTTAAAAAATAAGATCGATCTTGAGAAAGTCATTGAACGCTCAAAACGAACTATTGATCGTGTTCGCGAATCACTACGTTCCAAAAAAAATTTAGAACAAGTCGACTGGCACCGCCTGGTTATCAACCAACCTTGTCCTTTTTTAGGAGAAGGGCATGCCTGCATTATTTATGAGGACCGCCCTTTAGACTGTCGTCTAGTAGTTGCGTTTCGTGGCCAGTGCGAATCAAAAAAACTTGAGCATGCCCAACGCGGAGTGGTGATTGAGGAAACTGTTGGAGCTACCGTCATCGCAAAAATACAACATGACCAAACCCCAAAGTTTAAAAGGAGAAAATTTCAAGGAGCCCAACCACTAAAATTACTACAGCACTGGCTTATTGTATGGCAAGAAAAAAACAATAAGAAAAGATAAGATCCTCCCATTAGTCATTTTATCTTGAAAATAAAACCTATACAAATCCCACTCTTAACAAAAAGAAGTTCAACACAAACTGGTTGAAAAAAGCTCAATTTTAATGCCCATTCCAAATCAAAAGAAAATTCTAGTGTTCATTGCATGGGCCTTTGCAACCTACCTGCTATTTTTGTGCTTTCGCGAAATAGAGGTAGAGCAAGCTTGGAAAAGTATCAGGCAAGTTCACCCTTTATGGCTATTGCTCGGCGTTGGGGGACATTTTTTAATTTTTATATTCTGGGCCAAACAATGGATTATTTTTCTACCAGGCAAAGTTAATTTAACATTTAAAGAAATGTTTGAAGTTAATGCGATCATGAGTACTGCAATGAATATTCTTCCGTTTCCGGCGGGACATGGTTTTGGTGTGCATCTTTTGGCAAAAAAAAAAGGTGTTGGTCACTCAGCAGCTCTTTCAGTAATGTCTCTTGATCAACTGACTGAAGGGATAGCCAAGTTAACCGTTCTTTTAATTGTAAGCTGGCTTACTCCCCTCCCGCCTTTAATGAAAAAAGGAATACTTGGATTAATCATAGTTATTTTTCTATTCTTGGGCGTTCTTTTATTTTTTGCTTTTCGCTTTCACAATTACAAAACAATTGAAGTTTCTTCTACTAGAAGACTCAAAGAAAAGGCCCTCCACTTCGTGTCTCGTTGGGGACATCAATTAGAAGGGCTACGCAACTTCCAAACTTTTTTTTATGGTGTGATTTTAGCTTATGCCATGAAATTAGGCGAGGCTTTGGCAATCTGGGCAGTGCAGAAAGGTTTTGGGATTGACCTTCCAATTTGGAGTGTTTTGCTGATTCTTGCCGCATTAAACTTAACAACCATTATTCCGTTAGCACCTGGAAACCTTGGGGTCTATGAAGCGACCGTTTTCTTTGTATACCAACACCTTGGGATAGGACCCGAACAGGCTATTGCTTTAGCTCTAACGCAGCACTTATGTTTTCTATTGCCATTAGCTGGGACAGGATATATCTACACACTAACTAAATTTTTTAAAAAAAACCTAACCCTATAAAAACATTATAGATTAAAAATATTAGTCTAAAAAATTGTGTTTAGTTTTATCTTGCGCAAGTTAAAATGGTTTTTTAGAATGCTCATTGCACATACAAGGGAAATAACCTGCAACTATAAATCGCATAATTTAATCGGAGAAAAT
>JABGTQ010000173.1 GCA_018647025.1 Nitrospina sp.
AAATTATTTTTTTATAATGAGTTGATGCAAAGTTATCATAATAAGTTTCAGTGCCTATAATATTAAGCCTAAAAAAGTCTTTAAGATTAACTCCCCTGTTTACCTTCGTTTATGAAAAATTCCTTCGCAAAAAATTAAGTCCTATCAAAATTTTTAGCAAATAGATTCCAGGAATCAAGAGAGGTTTTTGTAATAAACGCCTCCACTTTCCTCTTTCTAAAAAAACACCGAAAAATCGATACCAAACTCCAGTCTGTTTTCGGACGTCAGAATCTTTTGCTCCCCACTTTGCAACGTAGTTATCTAGACTTTTAGAGTAGTATTTTTTTTTAGCAAGATATATTTTTATATCAAACTCTGACTCGTTGTGGAAAATAGAATTCCATTTTTCATTAGGATCAACCCCTCGTTCGATAATAAAATTTTTATTCTTCCAAGAATTTTCTTCAAGATACTCTGAAGAAGTAGGGAGTAGTCCAATTTGTCCAATTTGTTTTACTTTTTTATCAATATCCCAGTCTTCTGGTCCACTCATTGTTTCGTCAAATCCCCCCACTTCAACAAAAATAGATTTTTTAAAAAAACGAGCGCCGTCAACCACTGTGCCATTATAAAAAGAGCGTTCAAATCGTCGAACACGAGTAAAATATTTTGTTCCTAGAACGAACTCAGGAATATGAAGCGCTACACAATCTTCATTTTCAGTCATGAAGACACAAGCTTCTATAGCCTTAGGTCCAAGAATCATGTCAGCGTCCAAAAACATGACGTATTTTCCACAAGCAATTTTTACCATTCCGTAGTTGCGTTGTGTTGATCTTTCTAGACCTTTGTTAAATACTTTGTCAGTGAACTTTAATGCAATTTCGAAGGTTTTGTCAGTGGAATTATTGTCAACAACGATAACTTCTATATTGGGATAGGTCTGTTCGGTTATAGAGATTAGACAGTTTTCTATATTATCCTCTTCATTTTTTGTAGTGATAACTATTGATACAAGCGGGTGCGTCATTATCGTTGTTGGTTTGATCTAGGAGTTATAGAAGTAGTTACTTTATTACTTTGTTGTTTAGTTAAGTTAAAAATGTGCTGTCTTACTCTCCGAATGGCTCGGATGCCGTAAGTAAATAAAAACTGCCAATCCCTTTTTTTGAACTGAAATAGAAACTGAATTTGTTTAAAAATAAATTTTGGATGAAAAGCAATACCGTAAATATTTCGAATCGCATCGTAATAGTCGTTATGGGGAATGGGTGTTTTGACAATAAGTTTACTCATGTCAAAATCATCATAATCATTAGTTAAGAGCATCTTTTGGTCTATGCACTCTTGATGATATGGCGTGAAATCTATGGGAGTACATATGGTTACTTGAAGAGTTCGGGCTAGGCCTTCAAACATAAATCGTTTTACAGTATCGATAGTTGTATTCAACTGTTCTCGAGTTTGCCAAAAATATCCGACCATTATGGTTAGGTGAGGGAAAAGCCCATATTTGGTGTATAACTTTAAATTTTGTTCCGAATCTTTTGGCCCGTAACCCTTGTTAAGGCGATGGAGGGTTTCTTCGTCAGCAGCTTCTAAACCCACAAGAACAAAACGGAAGTTAGCTTTAGCCAAAAGGGCAATAGTATCTTCCTCTAGATATCCGAATCGAGTGTTGAAGCCAAAATAACAATCCTTTTTGTTCAGGCCTCGATCGATGATACCTTGCGCAAATTCTCTGGCTTCAGCCCCTCGATACCACACCCCAGAGTCGTCAAATATTTCGCGGGCACCATAATCCTCGATCAATTTTTGGTACTCATCAAGACTTTTTTGAACTGATCTCATTGAAAATGTCAAATCGGGTCCATTGTATCGACAAAACGAGCATTTCCCAAACATGCAGTCTCTGACAACGCTGGTCGCATAGGTTCCTGGTGTCTGCAGAAAGTTTCCATTTTCATAGGCGTAGTTTTTCCATTGAACTAAATCGCGATCAACATCAGGTGAGAGATCAAGTGTCTCAATTTGTTTAAAGTTTCCTGTGTCATGAAAATTATTTTCATCGATCCTAATAACAAGCCCTTCTATGGGACAGTTTTCTCTCCATTGAGAATTTTCATCAATGTAGGGAATCAATTTTTGTAGTACAAAATCAATGTGGTTACTCCTTAAAACGACATCGGTGGAACTGCTTCTAAGGGTTTCCTCTGGTTTTCTCATTGAATGATAACCTGTCATTATAACTGTGCAATGTGGAAGGTCTGATTTGATTTTGTTTACTATGTTCCAATAAAACTTCATGACAGGAGTGGTACTCTCAAATATAATTACATCTGGAGATGCTTCAATTAAGTCAAGATACCAGCAGTCAAATGTTTTGAGTTGAGAGTTTCCATCATCCCAAAAAACGTTGTAGCCCATATCTCGAAGCCAGGTTGCAGCTTGCCCTTGAATAATAGGCAAAAGATACGTCGGTTTCATAAAGAACTGGACGTTTCTATTTTGTGAGACCATGGCCTTTTGGCCATCTGAATTTATAATGGGTGGATAGGAGAATGCGATTTTCATTACACAAATTTTTTAAGACATATTAAGTAAATATCGACTTTAAAATAAAAATTCAAAAAAAAGCCTCTGTAAAAATATGGTTTCCTGAAACTTTTTTTTTGCGAAGTATTACATATGCCTCTTGTATCATTTTCTGGTTTCCGCAAATATAAAAAATACTTTTAGTGTCGATTGGTATTTCAGGAAGATAGTTAGTGAGTCTACCATGGAACCCTGCCCACTTTTCTCGGCTTATACAAGTCGTTATTTTTAAGGGGTGGTATTCATCGTAATCGTAGCGTTCGTTTAAGAAACGAATTCCGTTGATGATTTGATAATCTAGGTTTGGATGACTTCTGATAAATGAATGAAAAGGAGCAATCCCAGTGCCGGTACATATAAAATAGAATTTAACCTGTTTTATTTGTACAGGATCAATCACAAATGATCCGTAGGGTCCATGCAGATTAATTTCTTCCCCTAAGGTCACTTGGCGTAAGGAAGAGGAAACGATTCCCTCTTTTATCTCCTTAACGAGAAACTCTAAACAGCTATCATTTTCTCCTGAATAAATGGAATACTCACGGTTGACTCCACTATTTTTGAGCCCTAAGTTGAAGCATTGCCCGGCCTTAAAAGATACTTTTTTTCTTTCTATACGCAGAGCATAGGTGGTATTTGAAAGGTTTCTAATTTCTAGTACTTTATGCAACACTGAAATATTTCAAACTAGTTCGCCGAAAAATCTTGAGAGTAAAGATTTATCTGCCTAGTTTGCTTTTTAAATTTTTAGTAGTAAAGCCTTGGACAAACTTGATGCCATACCATATATGAGATAGCAAAATATAAGGTATTGTAGCAAATGCCACAAGGGTACTTTCATAACGGCATATTTGTTTCAAAGAGATAGCTAAAGCTGCTAAGTAGAAGGCCCAACCTACTAGGTAAAGTATGTATATTGAATGCAATAAAGTGGATAAAAATGTCCCGATTAGAATAAACATAACCCACAGAGTAGGGATAAAGTATATGACTCTGCGAGAGGTTTCTGGGAATTGGCTAGCAAAATGTCCTCTGTGTAAACCGTAATTTCCGACCTGATATAGGTGCTTATGCAATTCACTACGTCGATGATGCCAAACAATTAATTCGGGGACATAAAGAATTTTTTTGGATGTTATACTAACTATTTTTAAGCAGAAAAGGGTGTCTTCTCCGGGCCAGAACTTTGATCCAAATCCAGCCACTTGGTTAAAAACTGATTTCCTGACGATAAGGTTGACAGTTGGCCAATCATCTACCACTCTAATTGGCGGGCATGGTGTGTAGCGCTCTGGAAATCCACCAGAAGTTCGACTTAAAAATACTGCTCCAGATACTCGAGCCCAAAAAGGATCCGTCTTTGGCGTGATGGCTGGTCCGCCAATAGCACCAATTTCTTGCTCTGTGTTAAAAATCTTTATAGCCACATCCAGCCAATCGGCCTGGGGGTATGCATCATCGTCAATAAAGGCAAAAAACCGACCTTTAGCTTTTTCACCTCCAAGATCTCGTTTAATAGCAGGGTTTACTTGTCCTGTAGGGCATAGAACAATAGGGAGATCGCGAAACTCCTCGGCCAAAGTCATATCATCGTCTGGAAGAAGAATCAGCTCAAACTCTTTGAATGTTAGTTTTCTTATACGCTTTAAACACTCTTCTAGATTATAAGACCAACTTTTGAATGCTATGATGATGGAGAAAACAACTGGTTCGTTTTTCATTTTTCAATCAAAAGAGACTAGATCGGTGGTTTCGTTGGAGTTAGTTTTATTATGTAAGGGTGTCTATCTTTAATCAATTTCCTGGTCCTGTAATGGTCTCCAAAATATACTGTAAACATATTACTCATATCTAAGACATCTGACCAAAGTCTTCTACTGATCTTAAAATTTTTATCAGGAATACCAAGTATAGTGTAGGTTTGATTACGATTGATATCTTCGGGAATCTCTGCCTTTAAGAATCTTAACTTGGTGCTTTCTCTTTCTAGATATGTCGCAAGGTAAGCTAACCCAAGGGGTTAAACAAAAGGGTTGCAGATCGTCACTAGCTACAGATTAAAGTTGTTATTATAAACCCAATTAGGGAAAAGTATGAAATAAAATGTCATGTTTATTATCGGCACTTTTGTGCTGAAACATTTGTGGATATGGGTTTGCTATTGTGAAATCAAGTTCTCCTCTCACACATTACCTTGTGTTTGTCCCATTATTTAAATGTTTAGGAAAATTTACAGATATAAAAACCTAATAGAATGTAAATTCTTAGAGGTGTTAAGATTA
>JABGTQ010000174.1 GCA_018647025.1 Nitrospina sp.
TATGCTGCTAGATACCCGATCCATATATAAATCCATCCTCGTTCCCGTAACAATCTGGGGATGGGATTTTTTATTTTTTTGAATTTTTTTTGGATGGCAGTAATAGTGATAGACACCCATTCACAGAAGACCGGGGTATCGAAATCCCCCCCCTCCCCCCATCAATTTCACTGTGTCAAATCTGTGTCAACTTGTATGACTTTTCCTGACTCTTATTGACACAATACGCAACGAGCGTTCCCGCAAGTTATTATAAAATAAGGGCTGAATTTTATTAGGAGGGATTAGGAATCCGTTGCTCTATCCTGCTGAGCTACGGGGGCAATATATTTATTTACAATAGTTTATGTAATTTTATTGAGAGTAAAATAATTTAAAATTTAATTTTTTGCCACCAGTTTGCCACTTATTTACAGATCCAATTTTGAACAAGTAAATTGTAAACATTTTTAATGGGGGAATCAATTAGAACCTAGTGGCCATTTTGTTTATGTAGGCGCAGTGTAGGCAAGAGAGATCAAACAAGTGAGGGTTTTTGTTGGTTATGCCGTAGCTAGTGTTGCCCCCTGCTTTAACGATATTTTTCCACACAAACTAGATATAATTATTCAGAAGTTGGAAAAATACAGGTGGTCAACTATGGAACTGTAGTTGGCGTAAGAGATATTGATATTATTGGTGATACATCTTCTGCCGGTGGTCTGCTTGGTGGAGTAGCCGGATTGTATTCACCTGGACCTAACTCCAAATAGATGAAAATGTAATTTTTACTATTACTCTCCCAACGCTGAGATCATGTAACGGACCAATCGTTGAATTTTAAGAGATAATTTTTGCGCTAAATTCGGTTTGAATAGCGAAGTTTCGAACTCAATCGGTCCATCGGTAGGTCTCTTATTCCCTGTGGAAAGATATGTGTTCTCAGGTAGGTCAATTCATTATCGACTTCATCTTCTGATAAATCTATATACCAGGCTTTATGGCCTTCTTTTTCACCAGTATTCCAACGATACTTCCTTTGCTTTAATACGTCTTTTTTACCGAAAGGTGCGCCTAATGCCCATAAACGAATTTTTGTTTTCAGTGCATTATCAATTAATCGTTTTAATACAAGCTCGCCAGATTTTAATAATGGACGAGAAAGAATTTCAATCCCAGCCTGACAGTCAATAGTTGCACGATGCCCTTCAAAGAAAAAACCGTACTTATAAGCTATGTACTCCAGTTTTAGCCCCGAGATATTTTCTTCTTTCCAATTGATGTCTTTCATGGAACAACCCCAGTGAATATTTTCAAATTCATCTGACAAGTCTTCACAAAAAGGGCGGTCAAAACTTGCGTTATGCGCGATAACAATTTCAGCATCAGCTAATAAAGTTTTAACCTTATCAAGATTAATTGAATGTCCTTTTACCATTTCATCCGTAATACCTGTGAGTTGAGTGATAAATTCAGGAATTAATATGCCAGGATCATTGAACTCATTATATTCGGGGAGAATACGGTAGATACGGCCATTCGCATCGAACTCGAAAGGCACCATAGCAAGTTCTATGATTTTATCTGAATCAGAATTTAGACCCGTGGTTTCGGTGTCTAGAAAGATTCCAATTCTTTTTTTGCTTCCGTCATCTTTGAAGTAATGCGAAGTGGGCTTTAATCGCTTTGTAATGCGATAGTCACCAGTAGCTTCGAGTTTTTTAATATATTCATCCATAAAGTTTCAATGTCCCCTTTGGGTTGGAAGCAGACCTATGTCGATTGCCATGGTAATTACAAAACTTTTCCAAATCACCTTCCATTATTAACTTGGTAGTCAATATTACAAAGCGCAGACATAAGTTCCTCTATAAATGGATGCATATAGATATTTTAATGAAATTTACGGATATAAGCAAAGTGGTTGGAAAATAGCGTTAAAGCAGGGGGCAACACATTTATTTATAATAGTTTATATAATTTTCCTAAAAAGAAAATAACTTAAAATATAATTATTTGCCATCTGGACTTTAGAAGTAATCTTAGGACGATCAACAGTCACCCGTATTGACAAAAATAAAAAGGTGGCTTAAAACTATGCGAAGCTGTCGCTTAA
>JABGTQ010000175.1 GCA_018647025.1 Nitrospina sp.
AAAAAAAAAGGGGAAAGGCTTAAAAGCCCCTCCCCTTATATCTTCGATAATTAAAACTATAACTGGAACTGGAAACCCATTAAAAAAGTACCTAACTCATTAGCTCCCGTACCATTTTTATCTACATAATAAGTGGCATTTATTTTTGCATTATGGCCATCAATAATATAATTAACTCCACCTTCTGTTCTCCAGCGCCCACCATCGCTATTAGTTTCACGAACAAAATGCTGCTGACGTACATAGGGTTGAAGTTTTCCCCAACCAATACTATTAGGCATCAAATAACTGCCTAATAAGAGATAACTTTGTCCCTGAGTAATAGTGGTATCAGCCTTATCATCTGAATCATAATTATAAAACGCACCTTCAAGGTTAACAACTGCCCCATTTTGAATTTTTTTCTCCATTAAAAAATCTATGTTCCAAGCATTAAAATCGCCTCTAAGGCTATCAGTAGTGCCTGTTCCCGCACCATCTTCCTCGTACTGATAGACAAAGGCTAATGCTAAAACATCCTTCGCACCATAATACGAGCTCGTTGTGTAATAACCCGGCTCAGGATCCCAGAAATTAATTGTTGCGCGAGCTGCGTGAAGAAAATTATCTTCCTGGTCAGGGTTAGTATCTGCGTTAGTACTAACGGTTCGGCCTTCAAAGAGTCCGTATGACCACTTGAATTGGCCCCCATTATACTCCTTCATAATTGTCACACCATTATCACGACCATTGTGAAGCGCTGGATACGCCTGAGCAATGGGAAATTGATAAGCGTTTAGAAAGTAAGGACCATCAAGATTTGATCTATCACTAGGAGGCAAGAATCTTCCAGTCCAAAAATCAAAACCGGCTACAGAAAACTTAGCAACAGCATCTAGAACACGAATAGACTGATCTGTGTTGAGGCTACCACTAGAATTACTACCTTGATGTTCAGTGTTAAATTCTAGCGTTATATTTTTATGTACTTTAGCTGCTGTATAAAGACGGATAAAATCGAAACCAAAATTTGTAGCACTGCTAGTACCATCATCAGCTCCATCTTCGGTAACGGCAATAGAGCTTTGTAAACCTAAACCCACACTAAACCAACGCGTATCATCAATTTTAATTTTAGCGCCAGCAACTGCAAAAGTTGGTAATCCTAAAATAATAATAAGCAATGCAGATGCACCGTAAAAATTTTTCTTAATACGTAAAAACATTTCTTGTCTCCTCTATAGTCATATAAATTTCAGATACGGCGTAGCTACAGCGATGTCGTATGAAATTTTCACAATGTTATCAATTTTTTACATTTAAAACCAGCATTAGATACATGATTCATTTAAACTTAAAAACTTTATTGTTTTGGTTAATTGAATTTTACCAACTCTACCTTTGTAAATATTAACAACGAACTCTCCTCTTAATAACTTCCTATTTAAAATCCTATATAAACTCAATTAGTTTTTTTACCACTTAAATTTTTTCAATCAACCTTTAACAAACCTTCAAAATACAAAAAACTTAAATCTTTCTAAAGCAATATTCATTCCTAAAGCGGTTTATATCTTTAAACCCTTTTTTTTCAATAACCACTGAGATTGATAGACAAGGTAACACCTATTAAAAAATTCATATTGAGTCAAGATGGTGCAAAAATTAAATTAATGCTAAATTTTTAAGCAAAACGTGTATGGTTTCTAAAAAAATAAAGGAGAGTAGTGACTTTTTAAAAATGCTTATCGAAGAGTTTTTTTTGCTGAGCTTTATACTCATCATCATCAATAAGTTTTTTACTATGAAGGTATTTGAGATGTTTAAGTTTTGCTTCTAATTTAGGGTCAACCTTGACATTTGAAGATTCGGTATCAAATTTAGCGGGTGAACTTTTATCCATTTTTGAAGAAACAACCGGCAATTTTAAACTCGAAATAATCCAGTTTTTCTGAGTTCTCTTATCAGAGCGTGTTACAAAAAAGCGTTGACCGCTTTCAGGAGTTAGATTCCATGCAAAGATTCTCGCATCTCTAACATCATTTTTCTTAAAAAAAGTCTCCCCATGAATAGAGTCAAAGCGCCAGTTTAAATAATTTTTAAATGAAAAAATTTCACCTGACGTAACTCCTTCCTTGATATCTAATTGAAAATAAATAATTTTTTCAGGAGGCACGCTTGCAAAAGCTTGCAAAAGAATTGGGGCTAGACTTTTGATTTCTGAAAGTAAAAAAACACGCTCTACCTTACTACCCAAAAAAGTAGTCTTATACCTTAGTGAAATAAGATGGTTGGTTATTTCTGCCAGTGAAATTTTAATGGGGTGATTTAATTTTAGGTTTATCAGGTTAGATTTCTCATGTAATTGAGATCGAAATTTTATTTGAATTTTATTTCCCTTTAAATCTACTCCCTCCGCTACACCAAAAACTATGCTGCTGAAAACAATAAAAAAACCTACCTCTTTTAAAAATTTAGACTTGAAAGTCATTACAAAAATATTCAAAAAGTTAAAATCAAGAACCCAGCAACCCCTGAGAAATGATAAACTGTACAATCTCTCCTGCCCTAGTACCATTTTTTAAGTTGGAGAATACAAAAGGTCTACCCTGTCTCATTTTTTTTGCGTCGCGTTCCATAATTTCTAGAGAGGCTCCAACATGTGGAGCTAGATCTATCTTATTGATCACCAATAAATCAGACTTAGTAATGCCCGGACCACCCTTGCGAGGTATTTTATCGCCTGCGGCAACATCGATGACATAAATAGTAAGATCTGATAGTTCTGGGCTAAAGGTAGCTGCAAGATTATCGCCACCACTTTCTACAATAACTAAATCCAAATCAGGAAAACGAACACTCAACTCGTCCACTGCCGAAAGGTTCATAGAAGCGTCTTCGCGAATTGCTGTGTGTGGGCATCCACCAGTTTCTACACCTATTATTCGCCCCTCTTCCAAAGCTTTGTGTTGAATTAAAAACTGGGCATCCTCTTTCGTGTAGATATCATTAGTCACTACTGCGATTTCAAACTTATCACGTAGTTGTTTACAAAGTTCATTGATCAATGCAGTTTTACCAGAACCCACTGGCCCACCTACACCAACTCTCAATACTTGTTTTTTATCCATATTTCAAACCTCTTACTCTACGAACGAAATAATCTTGTATACTGAGTCTCATGTAGAGCACTCGCAATTCCCTGCCCAGGTGCAGTATATCCAATCGCTTCATCTGGCAGATTCAACCCCTCAGTAACAACGTCAGAGATCGTCTCAATAACGGCAGATAAAATTTTCTGTCCATCGGTTTGCCCTAATGGGATTAATTTCATGGCACATAAAACTTTATTTTCTGCCCACATCCACAAAAACCCACTTGCAGCATCACTTAATGAAATATCCCATTTAACAGCTGCTAAAGCATATAAAGTGAGAAACCCACTATAGGGTGGACTTAAGAAGGATTTTGCTTCATCCAAACCTAAACTATCCAGGAGGCGAGCCAACGCTTTTCCTAATTGCCGGTCTTCTTCTTGAAGTTCAAAAGCATCTCGGTTTGCTGACAAAATTTTATTCCAATAACTAACCCTATCCATTTCTGGTTCCTGCCAGGCTTTATAAAGATTTTTCAACACAGGGACATCTAAGTTAAGTAGTGAGCTTTTTAAAAGACCTTGAATCCAATCAGACGCTGTAGTTGCATCGTGAACCCACTCAGTTGATATCGCAAACTCTAATCCCTGCGAATACGAGTAACCACCAATCGGGAGCGACGGGCTGGTAAGACGCATTAACTTTAACAAACTAGGGTTCTGCAAGTGAGACGTGGCATTATCAATGTTCATGGGTATGCCGATGTTTTTCACTATTTTGATAAGCTCCAGGCTCTGGCTCAAAAGGAGCCTCTTGGTGATCAACCACTAAGCCAAGCGATCTCACCATATCGTCCAAAACATGATCATGAAGATAATAAAGTGAACTATCTTTGATTTGCAATGGCACGTGGCGATTTCCTAAATGGTAACAGGCGCGAGACAATAAATGAGAATTTGATTCATTAACGACAGAAACCGATTCTAATGAAGCACGTACTTCGATAACTTTACCGCATGCGCTACGCAATAAATCTCCGTGACGCAGAGTGACACCTCGGCTTAAAAAAAGGGCGGCTTCGTTACCATTATCAAGAGTAACTCGTAGACGGCTTTTTTGTCTCTGATCAAATGGCAGAGTTAGAGATGTAGAATAAATTTCCGCGTAACCTTCAATGCGCTCTGTAATTTCCAACATGGGTCACTTCCAAAACAGTAATCTTGAGAAGGAATCTTTACTAAAAAAGAAAATATCGTTGAGCTAAAGGTAAAACCTTAGAAGGTTCACACGTTAACAACTCCCCATCTGCACGCACTTCATAGGTTTGAGAGTCCACTTCTATCTTCGGTTGATAGTCATTATGTATCAAATCTTTTTTACTAATCTGACGTGTGTTCTTAACACCAATAATTTTCTTATTCAATTTCAGTTTTTGTGCAATCCCATCATCACAAGCGGCTTGAGAAACAAAACTTACACAGGTTTCACTGCGCGCACCACCCAAGGCACCAAACATTGGTCGGTAATGAACGGGTTGTGGAGTAGGGATAGATGCATTAGGGTCACCCATCGGTGCTGCTACAATCATCCCACCTTTGATCATCATTGCAGGTTTCGCTCCAAAAAAAGCTGGTTTCCAAAGCACGATATCTGCAAGTTTCCCGGGTTCAATCGATCCCACTTCATGAGCAATCCCATGAGAGATAGCAGGATTGATGGTATATTTTGCTATATAACGTTTGGCGCGAAAATTATCATGATGCTTAGGATCTGGTTTTAGCGAACCCCGCTGCACTTTCATCTTATGTGCAGTTTGCCAAGTCCTGGTTATAACCTCTCCGATTCGGCCCATTGCCTGAGAATCTGAAGCAATCATGCTAAATGCTCCAAGGTCATGCAGTATGTCTTCCGCTGCAATGGTTTCGCGCCTGATTCTCGATTCAGCAAAGGCAACATCCTCTGGGATTTTTGAATCCAGATGATGACAAACCATCAGCATATCCAAGTGTTCATCAACGGTATTGACCGTAAAGGGACGAGTCGGATTGGTCGAGGAAGGCAAAACATTGGACTCCCCACAGGCCTTGATTATATCGGGAGCATGCCCACCACCTGCACCTTCCGTATGGTAAGTATGGATGGTTCGATTTTTAAAAGCGGCAATTGTGTTTTCTACAAAGCCAGATTCATTGAGCGTATCTGTATGAATGGCTACTTGAATGTCAAATTTCTCAGCCACACTCAAACAGTTATCAATAGCAGCTGGGGTCGTCCCCCAGTCTTCGTGTAGTTTTAAACCCATAGCACCTGCACGAACTTGTTCTTCTAAAGCCATCGGCAAACTGGCATTCCCTTTACCAAGAAAACCAAAGTTGATTGGTAATTCTTCAACAGCCTGATACATACGATGAATATTCCAAGGGCCCGGGGTACATGTAGTTGCGTTGGTGCCGGCCGCAGGACCCGTTCCACCTCCAATCATAGTGGTGATTCCGGACATCAAAGCATCATCAACTTGCTGGGGACAAATGAAATGAATGTGGGCATCAATACCTCCGGCTGTAGCAATCAATCCTTCACCAGCAATGGCTTCTGTAGATGGACCAATAATAATATCTACGCCTGGCTGAATATCAGGATTGCCGGCTTTACCTATCCCAACAATACGACCTTCTTTTATTCCGATATCTGCTTTAACAATTCCCCAGTGATCCAAAATCAAAGCATTAGTGATAACCACGTCGACGGCATCTTTTGAAGTCCGTTGACTTTGCCCCATACCATCGCGAATAACTTTACCTCCACCAAATTTAACTTCTTCTCCATACACCGTTTTATCCTCTTCCACTTCGATCCACAGTTCCGTATCACCCAACCTGACACGGTCACCTACTGTTGGGCCGAACATATCAGCATAAGCGTGGCGATCAATAGTAGTCATTATTTTTTCTCCAATGGACCCATAACTTTTGCGTTGAACCCATAAACCTCTCTGGAGCCAGTGTAGGCAACTAACTCTATCTCTCGAGTTTGTCCAGGCTCAAATCGAACAGCTGTTCCTGCTGGGATATTCAACCGAAAACCGTACGAGGCTTCACGGTCAAATTCCAATGCCGAATTGGTTTCAAAAAAGTGATAGTGTGAGCCGACTTGAATTGGTCGATCACCCAGATTGGCAACTGACAATTTAACTTTTTCACGTCCTTCATTTAAGACCAGCTCGCCCTTTTGAATCTCATATTCTCCAGGAATCATATTTTTATCCTTTAGACTATCGGGTTGTGAACAGTAACCAGTTTTGTCCCATCCGGAAATGTTGCCTCGACCTGAACATCATGGATCATCTCAGGAATACCCTCCATAACATCTTCACGTTTAAGCAACTGGGTCCCATGACTCATAAGATCAGCAACACTCTTTCCTTCACGCGCACCTTCAAGAATCGCAGCGGATATGTACGCTATGGATTCTGGATAATTCAGTTTAATTCCACGAGCCAGGCGTCTTTCTGCAAGTAAACCAGCCGTAAAAATAAGTAATTTATCTTTTTCTCGAGGAGAAAGTTCCATTTT
>JABGTQ010000176.1 GCA_018647025.1 Nitrospina sp.
GAATCGCGTTTATTTCCCAGTATCCAGGTTTACTTGCGACGTAGCTTGGTTACTATGCTCAAAGTTTATTCCATGTACCGCCCTTTGAAGCTTTTCACCATTGCTGGAGGAACTATATTTCTGATTGGATTTGCAATTGGTTGTAGATACCTCTTTTTCTTTTTCCAAGGGCAGACTGAAGGCCACATTCAGTCGCTGATCTTATCAGCGATTACACTCATTGTTGGATTTCAAATTATTATGATGGGAATTGCCGCTGAACTTATAGCCGTAAACCGCCAACTTCTTGAAGACATACAACTCAGGATCAAAAAAAAAGAAGTTAAATCTAAAGACTAGTTCTATGGACTGATCAAAGGAGCGACCATGATATTTTTTCTTATGATGCCCAATAACTAATAGAGATATAAAAGAACTATGAATTATTATAACTAAAGTGAATCGAACCTTTAAATTACTAAAAATGAATATAGGCGTGGCAAACTGCATGGAGTTTTCTCTGTATTTTCTGAAAGGAATCAAATATTCCTTTTACTGCCTAGACTGAAAGGAGGGTTAAAATATTTAAATTTTATGGCTCTGGTGAAAAGGAGCGAAAATCATTTTACATCCGACGGCACAAAGAAAAGCCCACAACAAAAGAAAAATGCGATCGACTACGGTGGCCGTCAAACCAGTGTTAAAACCTGATCCGATAGCTTCGGATAAAAGCCCGACTAAGATCTCTCGCCCTCCAATATCACTTTGAAGAAGCGGAACGGCGGAAAGAAAAGTTATGGCAGTGTTGAACAAAAGACAATACGTGAAAGGAACATCCAATTGGAGTACCCAGCAGCAAACGTAGAATCGGAATGAGTTTAAAAGAATCAGGGTCGCGTTATGCCCGCATAAAACGAAAAACAGTCGGCGGTTCTTAAAAATACTGAAGAGGGAGTCCCGTGCTCGCCGGAAAGCATCTGCCAGTCGAGATTCGGTCGCCCCCGCCCTGAATTTCCACTGCATTAGCAGAATTAAAGTTACTGCCAAGGCAGTATAGCAAGCGACCATCCATTGTATATCGTTCCCCTGGATGAAAATAATGTATTCGCAGACTAACGCTCCTAGAATAGCGTTACTCAATAGTAAAATTAATTGGTCAGCCCCTTGGGAGCCAACGAAAGTCATATAAGGAAAATCGTATTTTCGTTTTAAATAATTGGAGGTTGCCAGAGAACCCGCTTTAAAGAATACGTTATTCAGAGTGGTATTAAGTGAGGAAAGCCCAAACCATTCCCGAGGATTTAAACGAATACCAAATACGCTAACAATGTTTCTTAACTTGGAACCGTTAGTGGCAATAGTAAGTAGGCATAGCGTAAATAACAAAAAGAATTGCAAAAAAGATATTTCCTTGATGGAATAGAATTCTATTTTTAACCGATAAATAAGATAAATAAATATACCGACAAAAATGATGCTTATTATGAAATTTGCTATTTTGGAATAATTCATAAGGTGTGGGGATGGTATTTCTATTTCACATGGACATTGTAATCAAAAACTTAACCTGAAAGCCAACCAAAGTTTCCTAAAAACCAAAGGAGAGACACCTTTCGAGAAAAATAGTGGATCTTATATGAAAAAACTGCGTGTATTATTTTTGACCCGAAAGTGGGCTCCTGCCATAGGTGGTATGGAAGTCTACAGTATGGAACTATCGAAAGAGCTGTCTCATCGAGTCGATCTAACGGTTCGTTCTCTTTCAGGAACAAGGGATTGTTCCCCTCCAAGAATAGGACGATTAATCTGTTTCTTGTTTTCTAGTTTGGTTTATCTTTGGAGAACACGACGCAACTTCGACGTGGTCCATTTCGGAGATTTCGTTCTCTTTTCCTTAGCTTGGTGGCACGCCCTGTGGGCCCCTTCAATCACCCGGGTCGTTTCGGTGCATGGACTGGACCTACTTTTCGGAAACCGCCCTGGTTGGAAATCCACTCTTTACTCACATTTTGTTTCATGGGCCGTCCAGCGTCAATCTTTAGTGGCTTGTTTCCTTGCCAACAGTCGTTATACAGCAACTTTATGTTCCGAATTGAACTTACAAAAGGTCGTCGTGATCCCTTTGGGTATCGAATCAAAAAAGAACCTTCCAGTTTTTTCACCAAAACGATCAGGCCGAGAAAGGTACATTTTATTTCTAGGTCGTTTGGTAAGACGTAAGGGAGCTTCTTGGTTTGCCAGAAATGTATTACCAGCCTTGCCTGACGACGTAATATTTTATGTCGCCGGCAAGAGCTGGGACTCTGCCGAAGTTGAAATGTTAAAGAACAACCCTCGTGTAAACCTTATGGGTCATGTTCCCAATGACGAACTCCCTTCATTGATTGGTGAATCAGAAATGATTGTCATGCCAAATCTGATCAATCAGGACAAGACAGATGCGGAAGGGTTCGGGTTAGCGGCCTTGGAAGGACCCGCTCACGGTATCCCCTGTGTTGCTTCTAATATAGAAGGCCTTCAAGATGCGGTGCGACAACCCGAAACAGGGTTTCTAGTATCAGCGGAAGATTCTGACGCTTGGGTAACCCAAGTTAAACAAATCTTGGAATGGGGTGAGGAGGAGCGAGAGTTTTTTGGACGGAGGGCCAAGGAATTCGTTTGCACTCATTTTTCATGGTCCCGCGTAGCACAGAACACACTTATGGCCTACCAAAAAAGCTTCGGTCAAAAGGGCTAAAAAAATAGGGCGTTTTCGAAGGCTTTTAAATTCAGAAATCTTTAAAAAAATGAGCCCGGTTTAATAGGTTAAGTATTTGGCTCTTTTGCCCAGGAAGCATAAATGGCCCACTCACTGACCATTGAGACTTCCTTCATCATGTTAACTTGATTAGCCCATTATCAGAACCTAATGCTTTAAATTCTTATTTTTTTGATGCTGCTTTTTATAATAAGCTTGGTTCACTCTAATCACACAATAAATTTGGTTTATGCACGAGTATTTTTAGAAACTATGTAGTTACTTCAAAAAATCAATCTAAAATTTATCCAATTTGCATAATACCAACCCAGTCTCACCTAAAACTTCCACTTCCTCTCCATTACATAAATTAACCTCTCCATCTTGTTTAATCAACATATAAGCAGGAGATTCTTTCTCTTCAAAGAATCTCCAAAAGTAAGGATCGTCTTCAAAAATAAGTTTTTGTGAAAACAAAACCTGTGTCATTACAGAACGAAATGATCCAGCTCGATCCCCAGGTGGTAAGAATAAAGATTGGTTTTTCATAACGTGTTCTTTAAGTCGATGGGCTACCCGATATGTCTTTGTGAATTGATTAGGTAAATCAGGAGGGCCAGAGGTTTCTGCTAGCTGCTCATACGATTTTTCAAAGTTCTCAACTATGAACTTGATTCTGGGGCCAGTGAACACAGCTAAAATTAGGACTAGATTTATCACTACGGTCGCAAACAAGAATCGCTTTACATAACCGGATGTAACTCCTTTTTTTATTCCAGGAAGACAAAACATGAAAAATACGAATGCGGGGTAAATCGCCAAAGTTCCTCGTGTGTCTGACAAGTTTACGGAATTGCCCGGATATATAAAAGTGTTTTCAACATAGAGTGAAAGAGTAGGCCATTTGAGACCAGAATACGCGTAGACAAAAAACTGGACCAACATAAATAATAGCAAAAAAAAACCAAGGTGCTTTTCGGCTTGAGGCCGTTGACGTATTTTTTCAGTAAAAAGAAATACAAGCAGAAAAACCGTCCCAGCGAAAAAAATTTGAACCACAAACAAGCGGAAGAATCTAATTGCTAATGTAGTCCATGGAGAAAATTTAGATGGAAGAAAAACAAATAATCCAATCAAACAAATAACAACTGCAAAAACACCAACTACTAAAGAAGTCCGAGGAGTAAAATTAACTACTCGAAATAATACTAGGCTAAGTCCTATCCATAAACCAGCACAACCCATTATCAATTGTTTAAAAATGATATCCAGTGATCCGTTAAAATTTAAAAGAACAGCAAACCATAATGAAGGTAAAATAAGTGCCGCTATGGAAAACCGAATAATCACGGGATTTCTCTCGTCAATAAATTCTTTCTGAGAATCAAAAACAACTATAAGCAGAAACATAGGTACTGTTGAATAAAGAACAAACTCTGGCCGCGTCCAACTAGCTAGCCCAAACAAAAGTCCGCTTAGCACAGCGAGCGATCTGTTTTGTTTTACACTAATATTTTGAGTTGGTTCTAAAATATTTTTTATCAACAAAAACCAGTACAGCATTCCCACAGCGTAGAATACGCCAGCTGACCAATCTAAAAAGGGTAGAAAACTATGCCACCAAAGATAGGGTGTTGTGCCTAATATAAGAGTAGCTATGCCAGCTACTGTTGAACATTTAACGTGGTCATAACATCTATAATAAAATATATACAAAAGGCATAAATATAGTACTGGAAAAAAAACTGTGACTCTAGAAACCCCCGCTGAGATTAACCACCCATAAAGCAAACCGATTAGTGGTGGATACTGTCTAAACTGGGAAATAATTTGCTTTGACTCGAAGTCAGCAGAAGGCAAAGCATACACCATGCCCTTTACATGGTGCCAAACTCCATCAGCCCCTGTTATTGGAAAAAACCAAACATTAGTTAGACTAAAACTTAAAAGAATAAATATAATCCAAAACCCAGAAGATTTACAAAACCCCTTTCTGCTTAACCGCTCAAATGATGACCCTTCAAAGCCTATGGGGCGAATTTTCATCAACACAAAACATAAAAAGAAAACCACTATTGAAAAAACCACGGGAGACACAATAAGTCGTTCAAGGCCCAATGTTATAAAAGTAAATAATAAGAAACATTTAATGCCTAAACCCAATAGCACAATAAGTGCATTCCGCTCACCCACAGGAAAACTTAGCCCTAAATAGGTAACAAACCAAAACGAGATTTGAAAAATTAAATAAAATTCAATCCAGAACATGTAAGCCTAATTGTAAGAGAATTAGTTATGACAAAATTTGGATGGGCAAACAACTCAAAGGAAAATAATGAGAAGTTGTTCAATATCTCTGGGTTAAACCTTGCCCAGAGGAACCCTACCATTGATATATCTTCTAAAATATTCAGACATTATTTTTTAAAAAATTTGAGAAAATTCAAACATCGCGTTAAATTATATAATGACTCAGAGCCCGAAAAATAGATTTTTTTATACGAGCAGTTTTTCCGCCGATTAGTTTATAGTGCACAACATTATAGCTCAACTCAGTGAACGCACATTCATATTTAACAAATTGAATACTCGCATAAAAACAAATAGAGTTTAAGTCGAATCAATTTAAAAAAAATCATACATCGATAGTTTTAGGTATTTTATTTATGCTTAAAAAGGTTCTAATTACATTTCTACTAACTTCAGTGATCATTTATGGGATGAGTATTCCAATTTATAAAATCCCGCCATATGAGTCAATTATTTACTCAAAGAATATTCTGAGGGATATTTTATTCCATGATATAAAAAATAGTTCCTGGCAGAATGCAAAAAAATATATGAAAAGCGCATCAACAACAGAAGATCTTCCAAATATCCAAGCAGATAATCAAGGATATTCTTTTTATATTGCTGGTCACACATATGGCAAACCAGCAGTTGAGTCTAAAGGTTTATATCGCCCTTTTACTGATAAGTTTCATTTAATAAATGAATATAAATCAATAAAGTTTGGTTTCCTACTTGGCGATCTTGTTAAAAAAGCTTCTAATGAAGCTTGGGAATTAGTAAAAAAGGATCTAGATTTTCTGGATCCTAGAATAAAAAATATTATTGTGCCAGGGAACCATGATGTCGGTAAAGGGGCGCATAATGCTTTACGAGAAATTTTTCTTCAACAATTCGGAAAAACTTTTTTTTCATTTAAACATGAAAAAGATCTTTTTATAATGCTTGATGGGAATATTAACGAGTGGAATATTTCAGGAGAACAACTACAATTTTTGAAACAGTCTTTACCTAATAAAAAAGACTCCACAAGCAACATTTTTATATTTTCCCATCAACTAATTTGGCAAAGCTCCAGTAAACCAGAATTTAAGAAAATAAAACCAAATAGCCTTGAAGGTCGTTCTGATAATTTGAACTTTTGGGATGAGATTTTTCCTCTGTTCTCTGATCTCACCAATAATATTTATTTTTTTTCTGGAGACATAGGAGCTTTCCCAAATGGCAACGAGCTGTTCTTTGCTAAATATTTGAATGTGACATTTGTAGCTACAGGAATGGGTGGCGGAATGAGAGATAACTTCCTAATTGTTTCTGTAATAAAAGACCAAGTAGAAATTTTTTTCGTTCCCATAAACTAACGTGATTATTACTTCAATTTCCTAAAAAATTCTCAAGTCTATATTTAAAATTAGTTACCTCGGATACCTCTCACTCCAAAAACATACTTGGAGTTTCTACTCATACTTACAGGCATATCTTTAAAAATTTGAGAAACCTGCTCTCTTTTTTCCTCTCTGAACTTTAATTCTAAAATAACAGGGGACGGTAAGATGGCTTTGCGGTTGAGATTAGGAGACGGGCTATAACGTTGATCAAATATCTTGAGCCTAGTATCTAATGTGATTCGAATAGTATGATCTCGGTTAATAAAATAATTTCTTTTATAGCAATTAATTAAAATCGGCATCGGATTCTCTTGAAAGCGACAACGGGCTTCATGAGATAAAGAACCCTCCAAACGCTTAAAAAAAGTCTCCCAACTAGTGCTTGGATTTAATAAATCTATGGAAAGCTTATAGCTATCCTTCCATGTGTACTGATTTTTACGATTTTTAAATTCCAGAATTCCTTCCTCTGGGAAAAAAGACTCTCCGTACCACCGGTATCGAACCTTGGTTCGAGAGCTAAAGCCAGATAGAGTTTCCCAAAATGAACTGTAATCTTGAGAGTCAAAATAAATATTATTAACAATTCTATCTGGATAATGTACAAAAAAACCATGCGAATGGTGTTTCACCCAGTGAAATAGACGATGGTACTCAGTTTCTGGAGCAGTGTATTTAATTTCCAATCTTGCTTCTAAGGGGATTACACCTTTATTCATCTTAACCCTGGCTTCATTGAAGTTTTATAAAGATTTTTGATATCAAATTCTGACGGCTCGACTAATATTCCACCCAACATCACTTCGTTCCCCTTTTGAACCAACGCATTTGGGGTAGAATTTTTAA
>JABGTQ010000177.1 GCA_018647025.1 Nitrospina sp.
AAGAAAAAGAATTAAATGCTCAAAAAAGTGCACAAGCCCTTTTCCCCATGTTAGAAAAAAATATTACACCAAAAGATATTCTTACAAGAGAAGCTTTTGAAAATGCAATATCAGTTGTTATGGCGGTAGGCGGTTCAACAAATGCTGTTTTACATCTTCTAGCGATCTCTAGTTACATGAATGTGAATTTAACAATTGATGATTTTGAAATAATCAGAAAAAGGGTCCCTCATTTTTGTGACCTTAAACCGTCAGGGCAATTTGTAACCGTTGATCTTCACCATGCTGGAGGCATTCCACAAGTCATGAAGATGTTACTAAGTAAGGGTCTTTTGCATGGAGATTGTTTGACCGTCACGGGAAAAACCATATCAGAAAATCTCAAAGAGGTTTCCAGCCAAGCTAATGACAATCAAAAAATAATTCTCCCTATTGAAAACCCACTCTCCCCTGAGGGACATTTGGTAATCCTAAAAGGCAATATAAGTCCGGAGGGCTCCGTGGCAAAAGTTTCTGGAATTAAAACTCGTCGAATTGAGGGCCCGGCACGCGTTTTTAATTCGGAAGAGGAATGCCTGGAAGCGGTCATTAATGATCAAATTGTTGAAGGGGATATTGTAGTTATACGTTATGAAGGACCTAAAGGCGGACCAGGCATGAGGGAAATGCTCGCACCCACATCAGCACTTGTCGGTAAAGGGCTTGGAGAAAAGGTCGGACTCATTACTGATGGCAGGTTTTCTGGAGGGACTCACGGACTCGTTGTCGGTCACGTAGCACCAGAAGCACAGGTAGGTGGAGTTATCGGATTGATTGAAGAAGGAGATCAGATAGTTATAGATATCGAAAATCGATTACTTGATGCAATACTTACTGATGAAGAAATTAAACTTCGAAAAGAAAAATGGAAACCACTTGCACCAAAATACCAGAAAGGAGTTTTAGCAAAATACGAGAAACTAGTCTCTTCTGCATCTATTGGCGCGATTACCGATGAGTGAAACACCAAGACTTCCTCAACGTCTCCTTCATGACGATGGAAAGTTTAATCTTTACTATCTTAATGAAATATATAAAACCCTTGCATACAAAGCCTCCATTAAGTTTTCAATAGAACTAAAAGAAGAACTTTCTATTACTGCTGGTATATGGGGCGGGCAATATCTAATCGCAGATAAAGAAGGAAAGGCAAGAACTAACATTGTTCGCTTGTATTGCCTTGTCAACCTTCCGCAAAATACTCTCCTTGATAAAAAGGAAAACTTTGAAGATTTAATGATCTTCTATCACCAAAGTGTAACCAATGCATTCTCAAACTATGGTCTAAATTTTAATGACCCGCGATGGGGTGAATCCATCCCATATACAAATAAAAAACGTCCTACAACCGTACTTCAAATGTGGGAAAAAAATAATAAATTAAAATTTTTTAGAGCTTTTTATGTTTGGAATAATAAACCATGGGTAGACTCTGTCATCTACGACACGATTCGAAATATAAAAGTTGTCAAAGAATTACTAAATATAGATAAACGTCCTGTTAAAAGACCAACTGAAGAATATAAGTTTCTTCTCCAAGATATTCTAATTATTTTCTATACACTATTCGATGCCCTAACGACAGACTTCCATGAACACGCGGATCCAATAATGAAAGATTTGCTGCAAAAGTTTCTTGCTGGATTAAAGGACCCCGAAGTAATAGAAGAAGAATATTTAAATATTTATTCTAACGGTATTGTATACGGGCTAGAAGAAGCTTTAGAGGGGCCTTACAAAAAAGCAGGATTAGATATTAAAAATATCGAAAACTGGCCGGTAGAGAAAATTAATTGGGTGCCTCAAGAGCTAAAAGAAAACGTTGGCCGTTCACTCACAGACAGATTTAGTAATTTCAAAAATAATCTTGAAAATAACAGCAGCTGAATTCTCATCTCGCTCTATATTCAGAGATATCTATAATCGAAGAAGTATCCAATTTGAAATACCCTTTTGACCATTGCGTTCACCGTTACCACCATTCCATACGGCGATAGCCATAGCTATTGGATATTTAAATTGAATGTCTGCGTTATCTGAGTTCACTAAACTTCTCTTGAATACTACACGCCAAGTTTTATCCCGCCATGTACCACGTCCCAAAACATCTTGCTCTTCCTGAGTGGTAAGAGTACTGTAACCAGCCGCCGTTAAATCCTCAACTGACGATGGACGATCATTACCAAAAGCAGACATTTTTAAGTTTCTATCGCTACTCCGAGGCTTCGTATTTAAGGATTTTTCCCAAATAGCCCGCCACTGCCAAATATTAACAATTTCGTTCTCACTTCCCATTGTAATCAAAGGAACTTCCTTATCTGGAGACAGAGGAAACATAATTGCGGCTTGATCTGTATGAGTAGCAGACACTTCAATTTTATTCTCCAGAGTTGCATCGTCCCACTCTAATAAAAGAGCAATTTCTGAGTTATTTTGAACTGCAGACAATTTGACTGATTTAGTTGAAGGATCTGGCCATTTAGGATTTGTTATCATTTGGGGACCCAACTCAATAGATATTGGTTTAATGCGATCAGAGTCTGTCCAAAAAGGATCATTTGGATCCAATGGTATCTCGCTTGAGATATCAACGACATCTACAGCTAATTCACACTCACCCGTCTCAATGCAATACTCCATTGAGCCCGAACCACAGCCTAAGCTAAGCAACACAAACATAACCAATAATGCCAAAACGGGAAAAGTACAAAAGACTAAGCTTATTGATTGTTTCATAACAATATAGTCTCAGGAAAAATAAAAGATAAAAGGTGTTAGAAGTTGTGAACTAATTCTTGCAGACGAGTTTTTAGTTCAGGGGTATAAGGACCAACAAGAACAAAGTTTAGTTTTTCGGGAACAAAAATATCTCGCGCTACCTTAAGAATATCATGTGGTGTGATTTGGGAAATTTTTTCTCGCTCTTCTTCTAAAGTAAACTCAGCCGAGTAAAGGTGACAAAATCCATGACGGATAATTTGTCTGTATGGATCATCTAATTCATAGTCTAGGTCATATCCATAACGTTTTTTAACCAACCCTAACTCATCTTCACTAACACCAGTTAAAACAAATTTTTCAATTTCATCAAAAAGAATTTCTGCAACCTCAACAACTTTCTCGGCACGGACAGACACATCAAAGTCAATGGTACCTGTATCAGGCAAACTGGTTGTGCGGCATTCAACTGAATAAACCAACCCCTTCTCTTCTCGTAAAATTTTTTGCAATCTGGAAGTTACTCCATCATCAAACAAGCGAGAAATTAAAGTAGCAATATAATAGTCCTGATGGTTATACGAGACTCCTCTAAAACATATCTGCAGTTGAATTTGGCTATCGGAGTCATGTTGAAACAAGAGCGCTGGTTCGGTTTGAGTTTCACTTAAAGGCTTATCAAAATGATTCGCCATAATAGAATCATTCCCAGCTAGTTTTGAAAAATATTTTTTGGCACAGTCAAAAAAAACCTTATGTTCAACACATCCAGCCACTACCAAAATCATGTTTTCTGGAGTATAAAACTGCGCATAATGGGTCTTTAAATCTTCTACCCGTATATTTTTGATACTTTCCTCTGTACCAATTGTAGGACGAGCTAAAGCATCCTCCGGATACAAAAGCTTGCAAGCAAGATTATTTATATCAACATCAATTCCTTTTTCATTTAAGTCTTCTAAACATTCCTCAAGAATAATTCCACGTTCAAGTTCAATCTCCGGAAAAGTGGGATCTGAAAAAAATTCGGAAAATAAATCCATTGCTCTGTTTAAATTTGAAATATGTGGACTAAAACCATAATATGTGTGATCACTCATAGTAGAAGCCCTAAGATCCCGACCTATAAGTTCAAATTCTCGATTGAGCAAGTATGAATTTGGGAATGTCGAATTACCTCTAAATAGCATATGTTCAATAAAGTGAGAAATCCCGTTATTTGTCATATGTTCAAACCTCAAGCCAGAACGAACAAACATAGCCAATTCAATGCTGTGTATATGAGGTTGTTCAACTACAACCACAGTCAATCCATTGACCAAGGTATCCTTAAAAAC
>JABGTQ010000178.1 GCA_018647025.1 Nitrospina sp.
ATGGTCTAATTTCCATTCACCCTCACACCATTCGTATGGATTTTTGCAGGTTACTTTTTTTACTAAGTCACGGCCTTCTAAGGATGTTAATTTGCTTGCTTGCGAAGCTAATATCTGCGGATCTTTTAATTTAGTTGAAATGACAGCCTGTTGGGCCCCTTTATTTCTAATGTGTCGAGTCAATGCTCTTGTATCAATTCCTTGGATCCCTATGATGCCATGCTTGGTAAGAAAGTCATGTAATGTTCCTTGAGACCTCCAATTGCTTGAAACGGTGCTAAGTTCTTTTATAATAAAAGCAGAAAGGTGAGGCCGATCTGACTCAAAGTCTTCTTTGTTAACTCCATAATTACCAATTAATGGGTAGGTCATGACTACCATTTGCCCATAATACGAAGGATCAGTTACAATTTCTTGATATCCAGTCATACTGGTATTAAATACTACTTCACCATTAACCTCACCTTGAGCCCCGAATGACGTTCCTTCAAATATTCTCCCATCAGCTAAAGCCAAAATAGCTTTCATAATTTTTTAAAATAACTTTAAAAAAATATTAATTTGTTTTTTCTGAGTAAACAGTTTTTCCTCTAACTAATGTATGGGTGGTTTTTCCCTTAACTTTCCAACCATCAAAAGGGCTATTCTTACTTTTGGAATGAAATTTTGAAATATCGATTGCGTATTCGAGACTGGGGTTAAATATTAGAATATCCGCATCGCTGCCTAACGAAAGATTTCCAGCTCTTAGAGAAAATATATCAGCAGGAGTAGAGGTGAGCTTCTTAATTACATTACTCAAAGATAAGATTTTTTCGTCTACTAATTTTAAAGAAAGGGGCAGGGCAGTTTCCAGTCCAACAATGCCAAAACAAGCATTTTGATATTCGAGATGTTTGTCTGTTATATCATGTGGTGCATGGTCGGTAGCAATAATATCAATTGTTCCATCTCTTAAACCTTCTTTAATAGCTTCAACATCATCACTTGTGCGAAGTGGAGGACTCATTTTTGTGTTCGTGTCATATCCACGCACAGCTTCCTCTGTTAATGTAAAATGATGAGGAGCTACTTCACAAGTAACAGGCAATCCCTTAGACTTTGCCTGTCGTACAAGCTCAACAGAATTTTTACTACTTATATGTGCAACATGGAGCCGCCCTCCAGTTTTTTCAAGTAGCGCAATATCACGGTAGACCATTATGTCTTCAGCTTCTGAAGGCATACCTTTTAACCCTAGCTCAGTTGATACCATTCCCTCGTTCATGCAACCACCTTCCGTAAGGTCTAGCATTTCGCTGTGCTGAATTAGTGGAAGGTTAAACATTTTGCTGTATTCAAATGCTCTGCGCATTAATTCATTATTCATAACGGGACGCCCATCATCTGAGAACGCTATCGCCCCAGCATTTTTTAGATCACCCATTTCCGACAAACTTTCCCCAGCTAGCTTTTTCGTAATAGCAGCAATGGCATAGACATTCACAAGGCCTTCAGACTTTGCTAGAGATAGAATATGTTCTGTGACTGCTCTTGTGTCATTTACGGGGTTTGTATTTGGCATGATTGCCACAGAAGTAAAGCCACCAGCTGCAGCGGATTCGCACCCCGTTTTAATAGTTTCTTTATACTCGAATCCAGGTTCTCTAAAATGTACATGCATATCTATCAACCCTGGACAGACTACACAGCCTTTGGCATCAATAACTGACGGCTTTTCTTCGGTGTTAAAATTTATCTTTCCGGGTGAATCTAAAGCTTTAATTTTCCCCTTACTTATCAAGATATCCTTGGGTTCATCTATATTGTTGGCTGGGTCAATAACCCTTCCATTTTTAATTATTATTGTCATTTTTGTTTCCTAGAAGGAGATACATAAGTGCCATTCGAATAGCAACTCCGTTCGTAACCTGGGTTAGTATAAAAGATCGTTCACTTTTCATAACATCGAGAGAAATTTCAATTCCACGGTTGACCGGACCTGGATGAAAAATAAGTACATCATCTTTTGCTTTTTCTAGTAATTTAGATGTAAGACAATATAAATTAGAATATTCTCGAATACTGGATAAGAGATACTTGCTTTGTCTTTCTTTTTGCAAGCGGAGCATCATGATAACATCCATACCTTTTATTGAGTCTTCTAAGTTATAACTTACACTAACTCCCATCTTCTCTATTCCTAGAGGAATCATAGTAGGAGGACCAATAAGTTTCACGTGCATACCCATTGTTTTCATAGCGTAAATATTAGACCTCACTACTCGGCTATGCGCTATATCTCCAACAATTACTACATTTAAGCCCATCAAGGTCCCTTTTGCCTCCCTAATTGTTTGCAGATCTAGTAAGGCCTGAGTGGGATGTTCGTGGTATCCATCACCAGCATTTATGATGGGGCATTCAATAAACTGAGAAAGCATTTCAGGTATTCCTGAGAGAGAGTGACGTACAACCATAATATCTGGATGCATGGCTTCTAAATTCAGGGCAGTGTCTATTAGGTTTTCTCCTTTAACTGAACTGCTTGAGTATTCTGAAATATTGATAACATCAGCGCTAAGCCTTTTGCCTGCAATTTCAAAAGAAGTACGAGTTCTGGTACTAGGTTCAAAAAATAAATTAATAACGGTTTTCCCCCGCAATGTCGGTACTTTTTTGATTGGACGGGTGGAAATTTCTTTAAAA
>JABGTQ010000179.1 GCA_018647025.1 Nitrospina sp.
ACAAATAAGGTGGAAAAAGTTATTCCAGTTAGCCCAGCATATAACATAAATATTCCTGTAGCTTGACTTACGCTCATGGACATAACTCTGCTAGCTAACCAGAAAACCAATCCGATCTGGACGATTATCAATACGATTGGCATAATAGGGTTACCCATAATGACGTTAAAGATGGCCGGAGTATTTGCAATATAGAACGCCATTACACCGGTGATACCCAAACCCGCCCCCATCCAATTATAAACACGAACCATGAAACGCTGTTGTTCAGCGGCAACGGCATCAAGACTAGTGGCTCTCATTTGATTTTCTTGCATTTTAATTTCCTTAAATTAACAATTAGTGGATTTAGTAAAATGGACTAGCTTGAACAAATAAGTATAATTAAATAATATTACTCTTAATATATAAAAAATAGTATTGGTTCTTTTACTTGTCAAGTCTAGCAAATTTTTAAATTTTTTAATGAATCCGATAGAATTTAAAAAGGTGAAATTTTTACTTATTTTTTTTTAGATTAAATCAAAAAAATATTATGTTTTTAGAGTAAGACACTCCACCTAAAAAAATCTGAAAGAATAAAAGAGTTTTGTTATTAAAAAGTGCTTTAATTGTTCACGTTAGAAGATTTTTTTTCGAGCATATTTTGCTGTCAAACATAAAAGAGCGGCTAAAATAAACCACTGAAATTTTTCTTTCCACATGCGTCTCCTTTCAGTTTTGATTTCTTTGCTCTCAACTTCATGCTTGATACTCTCCATGTATAGTTTTTGGAGGTCCATATCTCCCGATACTGAACGTACGTAACTTCCCCCTGTTTCTAATGCCAATTTCTGGAGTGTAGGTTCGTCGATTTTAGTTAATATAACCTCTCCATTCTTATCTTTTTTGAATCCGGGGACTTCTGGATTTGTGCTGGGAATGGGAGCGCCGATTTTGTTACCTATTCCTATTACAAAAATTTTAGTTTCATGTTCCTTGGCCCACTTTGCTGATTCTATCGCATCACCCGTATGATCTTCACCATCAGTTATTAAAATTATGGCACGTGACCGAGTGTCTTGTGTGTTAAATGCCTTAACCGAAGTTCGTATTGCATCTCCTATTGAGGTCCCCTTTACAGGGATTAGATTTGTGTCGATAGCGTTTAAGAAAATTCGGGCGGCAGAATAATCTAAAGTAAGTGGGCATTGTAAATATGATGTTCCTGCGAAAGCGACTAGGCCAATTCTATCTCCTTCAAGCATATCTAATAGGTCTGCTATCTTGTATTTTGCTCTTTCCAATCGGTTAGGTTTTATATCTTGTGCCAGCATACTTTGGGAAACGTCCAATGCGATGACAATGTCTACGCCCGTTTGTTTTAGGTCTTTCCAGTAATAACCCCAGCGTGGTTGTGCTAAAGCTACAATGATAAAAAAAATAGCAAGTATTGTTAAAATATTATCTATTTTAGCTCGTTTTAAAGCAAGAGGGTCTATTAGTCTGGAGACGAGAGTCTTTCCTACAAATTTTTCAAGCAACTGCTTCTTTTTTTTGTATGACCATATAAAAAAAGCGACCAGTGGAACAATTAACCAAATTAAGTTGAGATATTCGAGATTACCAAAGCGCATTTCTTAAGGGAGTCTCCTTAGATAAGAATTCGAAAAAATAATTTCAATGATGAGTAGAATAAACCCTGGAATAAGAAAAAAATGGAATAACTCTTTGTACTCAGAGTGATCAAGTATTTTAACTTCCGATTTTTCTAGTAGGTCAATCTGTTTGTATATATCTTGTAGTGATTTTAAATCCGTGGCACGAAAGTATTTTGCGTTAGTCATTTTTGAAATCTCATTGAGTACCTTTTCGTCAATATCGACATTTCGATAAATAAGCCGTTTCCCGAATATTGTTTCCACTAAGAAAGGTGCCTTTCCACGTTTGCCAACCCCAATAGTGTAGACTTTAATCCCCAGGGTTTTAGCAATTTCTGCAGCCTGTAAAGGAGAGATTGCCCCCGAATTATTGCGACCATCGGTTAATAGAATAATGACTTTAGATTTAGATTTTAGGTCCTTCAGCCGTCTAGCTGAAATTCCAACTGCTGACCCGATAGCTGTGGCGTCACCAGCCATTCCAACTTTAAGTTTGTTGATAAATGAAAGTAGAATATTCTGGTCAAGTGTAAGAGGGCATTGTGTGAAAGCATTGGCCCCAAAGACGACCATTCCTATGCGGTCCATTTCTCTACTTTTGACGAATTCTGCAACCACATCTTTAACAACGGAAAGTCGCGTAACTGGTTCTTCATTTTTTTTAAAGTCCAGTGCTTTCATACTTCCGGATGTGTCGATTGCAAGAACAATATCCACTCCTTGTGATAGAATTTCGGTTCGTTTTCGTCCCTCCTGTGGTCGCGCAAGTCCAATGATGAAAAGAACAATGGCAACGTATATAAGAACTATTGGTACGAACGCCTTAATTTTAGAGCTGTGTTGACTTGCTAATTTTAATGAAGCGAGGGATGAGTAGTTAATGGTGTTTGTTATCTTTCTTTCTCTCATCACGAGAATAGGAAATAAAAGTAGTAGCAACAGAAACCAAGGATCCTCGAATCTAAAAAATGTCATATGGATTAAATTTAATTAGAGTAGAGCCCTATTTTTAAATTCTCTTGGGTTGATTTTATGAAAGTGCGAACGGGTTCAATTTCATCTGTTTCCGGTAAAGCCTTGGCTTTTGCAAACTTTATTAGGTCAGATTTTTTTAGTATTCGATTGACTTCGGTTTGTGTGGGGAGTTCAATTTTTTCTTGATTTTTGAAATACTTAGTGATTTCTTCAGTTGTCCAATCAAGTGCTGGGAAAAGATACCTTTCCCCAAGGTAGCGACGAAGTATTTCAGACAGTTCAAAAAAATGTTCTCTCGCATCTCCACGTTCAAGGAGCCCTTTGTTTTTTAATGTATCTAATTCACGCAAAGCTGTTTCGTGAGCGGACAAAACTATTTCATCTTTAATATGGTTGTGGTGAGTTTTCTTTCGGTACTTCCATAGAAGGTATAAAGCGATTATTAATAGAATTATATTTAGTCCCCAAAAAAACCACGGTACCCAATTTATATCTACTTCAACAATGCCTTTAATATCCTTTATGTCTGTCGGCTCTCCTTGGAGCCTTAATACAGAAGCTACTTCAATTGTGATGTCTTGGGAGTGTGCTTCACCAGAAATATATTTATTAGTGTTCTTTTCTTTGACTTTAAAGGGAATTCGGATTGGCGAGATATTGTAAGTTCCGACTTGGTCTGCGCGGAGTTCTACCGAGTATTTTTGCTCAAACACCCCTTTTTTAATTTCTTTTGGTTCACTTATGGGGTATCCAATGATATTAAATTTACTGATTGCATTAAAGTCGGGAGTGTTTGGTATAACATCCAAAGCATGCTTCATGGTAATAGTGTAGGTTATGATGTCACCGGTTGTGACTTTTGCTTTATCTACTGTGGTGTTTATAGTGATCGGTGAATCAGCCGACGCAGTGGTTAAATAGAAAAATAAATAAACAAATATCGATGCAAGTTTAGTGGTTCTCATTTTGTATTGAGATTACTTCGTTGTAATGAATTTATTTGTGTTAAACATATATCAATATCTTTTTTTAGTTCATCAACCCGGTGATATGTTGTCTCTTCCTCTTCAGCTTGAAATAGCCACATTAGTCCTTCCTGACAGTTACTTAATTCTATATACATTTGGCCTATTGTATGAGCAATCATAGTTCGGGAAGCGGTATTAATTTTTGCTTTTTCTAGATATTCTATATATTGATGAATTGCTTGCTGATGAAGACCTTTATCTCTAAGTTTGTCCCCAACGTTTTGTAAATATTGGTAGCTGTTTGATTTTTTTTCTGACGAACTTATTGAAAAAGCAATTTTGACAAACAGAGCTCCCATTACGGCTAACGTTATTACCGTTAATATTATGATTGGTATCTTAATTTTGTAGCTTAATTTATTATTTTCAGAATTCTCTTCCATTCTTAATACCTTTTTTCACGTATTTTAAAATACCGTATAATGGGTTTGACCAATGAGTCTTCAGTGTTAATTTTTATTGTGTCAACACCTATGGAGTGAAGTTGTTTTTTTAGCTCATCTTGTTTTCCCCGTTCGTATGTAGCAAAACGTTTTGTCATTTCTCTATCATCCGTATCGATCAATAGTGTTTCGCCTGATTCAGAGTCTCTGAGGTTTATTAATCCAACCTTTGGGAGATCTCTCTCTCGTCGATCAGATATGAAAATTGCGACTAGGTCATGTTTTTGTCTAGTAAGCTTTAAATTTGTTTCGTAGTTCGTTGCCTGAAAATCTGAGATAAGAAAAGCAATACATTTCCGTTTCTGAATTTTTAATAGATATTCTAGTGGCATATTAAGATCTGTAAGACTTCCTTCCGGATTGTAGTTTAGAATGGTTCGAATAATATTCCAGACGTGTGCTTTACCCTTTTTAGGAGGTATGTAATTTTCTATTTTATCCGAAAAAACTATGAGTCCAATTTTATCATCATTACGAATTGCAGCGAATGCCAAAATAGAGGCTATTTCTGCCGAAATTTCGTTTTTGAATTTCCCAGTGGAACCGAATTTGCCAGATGAACTAACGTCGACCATTAGCATAATATTTAGTTCTCTTTCTTCTATGTATTCTTTTATGAAAGGTTGGTCCATGCGAGCCGTGACATTCCAGTCTATGAGCCTTACGTCGTCTCCTGGTATATATTCACGGACAGCATTAAATTCCATTCCTCGACCTTTAAATGCCGAAACATATTCTCCCGCCATTAACTCCGTCACTATATGGCTGGTCTTAATTTGAATGGATCTAATTTTTTGCATCAGTTCAAGAGAGATATCCTCCTTTTTAGAGCGGGGAGGAACTGCTTTGAATCCTTCGATGACTTTTGATAAAAAACTCATGCTATCCCTCAGAAGACGAATAAATTTGTAACTTTATGATTTTTTCGGTTGAGGTAAGCTTTGGGAAAGCCTCGCTCCATTTAGAAAAATAAATCAAGGAACTTCTACGGTGTCAAATATTTGCTGAAGGACATCGTCAGTACATATATTCTCAGCTTCTGCTTCGTATGTAAGGATAACTCGATGTCTTAAGACGTCAAATCCGATCGTTTTAATGTCTTGTGGAACGACAAATCCTCGACCTTGCATAAAGGCATAGGCTTTGGAAAGGCGATGCAGGAAAATCGAAGCGCGAGGAGATGCTCCATATTGAATTAAATTGACAAGCTTCGGTAAATTTTGAATTGCCGGGTTTCGAGTTGCGGCCACCAAGTTAAGAATATAGTCTTCCAGATTGCTATCTATGTAAATAGAATTGATTGTCTCTTGAGCTTTCAGTAAACCTTCCGGTTGTATAATTTTTTGAACTTTCACATGTTGCTTATTGGAAGACATTCGCTGCATGATTGTTCTTTCTTCTTCCTTGGTGGGGTAATCGATTTTTAGTTTTAGCATAAACCTGTCAACTTGGGCTTCTGGGAGGGGATAAGTACCTTCTTGTTCAATCGGATTTTGAGTTGCGATGACCATGAAAGGATAAGATAGAGAAAATGTTTCTCCACCAATGGTGATCTGTCTCTCCTGCATTGCTTCTAGTAAGGCGCTTTGTACCTTCGCAGGGGCTCTGTTTATTTCATCAGCTAAAATGATATTTGCAAAAAGAGGCCCTTTCTTTATGCTGAATTCACCTGTTTTTGGTTGATAAATTTGAGTTCCAAGGAGGTCAGCAGGTAAAAGGTCAGGAGTGAACTGAATGCGTTTAAACTGAGCTTGAATAGTTTGAGCTAAAGTATTCACAGAAGTGGTTTTGGCTAAGCCGGGGACACCTTCTAATAAAATATGCTCATTGGTTATTAATGCTAAAATCAAACGTTCTGTGAGATAGTCTTGACCTGCTATCACTTTTTTTATCTCACTGGTGAGTAAAGGAATAAACTCGCCGGCCTCTTGTACTCTTTGTGTTATTTCTTCTATTGTTTGAGACATTTTTTTGTTTAGTTCAAAGTTAAGGTAATATGTTTTTATATGGCTTAGGTTATTTTTAATTGATCAATATAATAGATAATTTGCCTAAACATGTATTAAAAAATTTTAATTTAATTTTATGTTTTAAATGAATGTAAGAATTTAAACACCACATCCGTAATTTAGGCTTTACAAACTTCGTCAGATCAATAGAATATCCAACTTGTGTTGGATTTTTAAGTTAGGTTGGTTAATTTAGGATATTAAAAGGTACAAGATGTCTGAAAAAACACAAGAAGGGCTAGACAATTTAATAGTTGAGGGGCTCAACTCTGAAAAGGGTGAACTGGATCTTCGAGAACGAGAACTTGATGACGACGATATAAAATTAATTGTAGGTTCAGATAAAATTTTAGGAGTTACTGCTTTATTTTTAGAATATAACGAAATTGGCGATGAAGGTTTACAGGCTATTCTTGATTCTGAAAAGTTTAAACATCTAACTGCTTTAAATATGTTTAAAAATCAGGTTTCAGATGATGGGGTGAAGGAGATGGCTAAGTCAAAAACTCTGCTTAATCTTTCAGAACTTGTAATGAGTGACAATAAAGTTGGAGTGGAAGGCGCCAGGGCACTTTCAGAATCTAAAACCTTGTCTAATCTAGTTTCTTTATGGGTCGGTGATCAACTAGGTGATGAAGGTGTGAGATTGTTGGTTGATTCAAAATATCTAACACGACTTAATCTTCTTACGCTTTATCGAAACAACATTGGCGATTCAGGTGCGATAGCAATTGCGGACTCTAAGAACCTGTCAAAATTGACTGAACTTAATTTAAATTGGAATTATATTGAAGCCGAGGGTATTGAAGCTATTGCTAACTCCAAAACTCTTACGCAGTTAGAAACACTGACGTTGACCTACAACCCTATTGGAGTCGAAGGCGTTCAGTTAATAGCTAATTCAGAGAATTTTAAAAACCTTAAACTTCTTGACCTATATGAAACTTCATTAGGTAGTGAGGGTGGTCGAGTGTTAGCAGAATCTAAAAATCTTTCTAACTTGCAAACTTTGATTTTGATTCACAATGATATTAATGATGAGACTAAGGAGTTGATTAAAAACTCTAAAAATCTTCCTAATCTAACTAAGGTAGTATTCTTACCTCCAAAGAAGGCCGAAGATTAAAGCTCACACTAGCGACATGATTTTTAATTTTTAAATTTCCTGGCCTAGGTCGATTTTGGTATCTAAGCTTAGTTTTTACAATTACCAGGGGACCTCAAAGACTTTGAGGGGCCCCTTTTTTATTTGTGTGTTTTTTATTATTCTTGCTTGATGTTAGAATCAGTTATTACTTTTTATAATTAGTAATTCAAAGAAAATTTAAACAGATGTTTATTGGAAGTCATCCTGATCTATTAGATTTATGGCCTTTTCGAGAGGACAGTATTTATGTTGTTGGGAAGGATGGTATCCCTCAGCATTACAACGGTAAGGAGTGGCAACCTGTCGTCACTAAGAATGCGAACCCACTCATGGGGATATGGGCTTCAGATGAAAATAATATTTACGCTGTGGGTGTTGGCGGTGTGGTACTTCACTATCAAGGTAAGAAATGGGATCAAATCGACACAGGTAGTTATGACTCTTTGAATGCAGCTTATGGGTATGATCGTAATAATGTTTTTATATACGGAGTAGGTGGTCGACTTTTATTTTGGGGAGGAGATCAGTGGCATTACAGGGAACCAAACACCATTCATGATCTTTTTTGTATGTGGGGAACAGATATAAATAATATTCATTCGGTAGGTGGTGAAGGAACATATCGCTTTCACGACGGAAAGCAATTTCAGCGGCGAGATGAATTGACTAGTGAAGAGGTTTCATTGTATGGAGTTTGGGGTTCCGCTAGTGATGA
>JABGTQ010000180.1 GCA_018647025.1 Nitrospina sp.
AATTTTATTCAGTAAGTTTGTTATTTCAGTTTCGTTTCCTTTTGCGCTAATTCTATTCTCTAACACTTGCCAGGATTCTTTATCTTTGATCAAGTTAAGAGTTTTCCCATTACGGATAAATTCTATTTTTTTAATTAGAGGCGTTTTAAAGTCAAGGATAGTTTTGTCTCGCAAATCATGCGCTGATCTATCCAAACGATTTTTGGTGACATCTGCAGCGAGTACCTGACTCCCCTTTAATAGTGCGAGGTAAACTTTATTTCCCATCGGATGGTCATCACCCACCCGCACTCCTTTGGTCTCTCCATTATTCATTGAAAGAATAATTCTAAGACCAGGAATATCCAACCCGAAGGGGGACAAGTCTTTTGAGGATTCTTCAACTACTCGTGTGAAATTTAGGTTGCTGAGGAATGATAAAAATTCTGAAACAGCCAAAGCATCTCCTTTTGCATTAACCGGAGCTGTCATTTGCCATTCGTCTATACCAAGACCCTTTAATGTGATAGTAACTTCTCCCTTGGTAAAGGAAATACCTTTGACATTCTCTGGGTCAAATAGAATAACTTTCTCGGCGCGGTCTTTTTCTTTATTTTTTCGTTTTTCAGAAGGGAGGTCTATCAGGAAATAGTAAGAAATAATTCCGACAAGCGCAGCTGCCAACAAAGCCGTTCCTTTAAATCTCATAAACGGCGTCTCCTCCACCAAGTTCTCACACCAATGAAAATAACGAGAGACGGAGTTAAGAGTCCTAGTACTAAAATAAATACTCCTTGGTCGCTTGTCAGGGACAATGGACTATTTTTTCGTTCCTTGGGGCGAATGGAAATAAGGTTTTCTTCTTCTGCAAGAAAAGAGGCAATATTTAGAAATAAGTCACCATTTCCAGAAAAATTAAAATATTGATTGCCAGCAAAATCAGAGTCACCTATAACTGTCAAGTGAGCATTAATATTTTTCAGATCAGAGGCGGGCTCTTTTTTATTATTCTGGGGCTCATTTACTCCTTCAGCAGGAACTTCCCGAGTGGATAGAACCGCTACTGAGACCGGGCCTTTGATGTCAGATTTTTCATCAAACTGAGACTTTCCGTCCTTTAGAATATCTAAATTTGTTTCTCCCCAACTGTTGGCTCCGGTTAATAGAAATTCCGTGGTATTAGCGTCGGAACTCTTTATAGATGACACAGTTCGCAAAAGTGGGAAGATTGTTGGAAGTGCAAAACCACGTGTAATTTCATGAGCAACGTACTGGCTGACTACAGGGGCTGCGTAGTCTCCACCGAATAGTTTTGACATCGGGTCGATAACAAAAGAATCTGGAGCATCAATTCCCCATTGTTTGAGAAAGTCTTCCATCCCCGCTTTCGATTGAGGGTCTAGAAGCAGAAGAACAGAACCGCCCCTACTTAAGTATCCTTCTATAAGTTTTTGTTCTTCAGGAAGAATTGGTTTCTCGGGTCCTGGAATAATAAGAAGCTCTGTGTCGGAAGGAATTTCTCCCGATTGAAGAAGGAGCAATTTCTCCACTTTAAACCCATCTTTTTCTAATGCTCCTTTAACTGTGGAGAAACCCTGGTTTTCAAAATCATCAATGCGTTTTTCGCCATGACCCTCCAAGAACCGAATCAATTTTTGTTCGTCTTTTATAACTTTAAGAATTCCGTTAATTAGGTTTGCTTCACTAGGATCCCTAACCTTGGATTCCTTTTTTCCACTTTCAAGAACGACGGTACCGTAAGTGGTAATGCCATATTGCTTTGTAATGGCTGGGTTTTTATCAGGGTCGATAAATGAAAGGTTGATTTTATCTGATGACTCTAAAATACTTTGCATTCTATCTTGAAATAAAGTTTTTTTAGGCGAGTCCATTTGGAAAAAAGCGGTCAACCTGACTTCACGCGGCAAAGATCCAATCACTTTTTTGGTTTGCGGGGAAAGAGTATAAAAACCAGACTCCGTAAAATCGAACTGTTGGTTATGGCGAAAAGCGATAAGATTTATAAAGACCAAAATGCTTAAAAAGATTGCAGTGAGGATTAATGAGTTTGCTCCATGGGCAGCAGATCTTGTTTTTAAAATACGAAAAAGATTCTTTCTTTCTGACACGCCAAGAAGAAGCGTATTTAAAACCGTTATGGCTAGCAAAATAAGAGCGGGTGTTGTTTTCTCTGGCGCAAGAGCATAGATAAATAATCCAGAAATAGCAGAAAGCGAAGCCAACCATGCCGCAATTTTAGTGGAAGTTTTCATTTGTTTTATCTCCACCGGGATGACTCGAGGACTCTATAGGTTAGAAATAACCCAAAAAGGATAAATGAAAGGTAATAAACAAGATCACTAGAACTTATCAATCCTTTTAAAAAATGTTCCAGGTGGGTGATTAGAGATAAGTATTCAAATAGTTGTCCTAACCCCGACCCCGCTGCTTGCGAACCCCAACCGATGATCCACATGAATAAAGCCAAACCAAAACTTATTACCGCTGCTATGATCTGATTGTCAGTAAGAGAAGAAGCAAATAAGCCCATTGCGACGTAGCACCCAGTCATGAGAAGTATTCCCAGATACCCAGTAATGACCGGGCCCATTTCTGGGTTTCCAACTAGCATTAAGTATCCAGTAGAATAAGCAGAAAGAAGAATCATCAGTCCAATCACAATCATGCAGGCCAAAAATTTTCCTACAATAATTTCTACTAAGTGGATGGGCGATGATAAAAGAAGAGCAAATGTTTTTGACTTTTTTTCTTCTGCAAAGCTCCTCATGGTTACCAATGGAATAATGAGAAGAAGAATCACCGCCATATTATGAAAAGACGGCTCAATTACCATTTCATTTAAATTCAATCCCATTCCGCCTCCACGCATTTGTTGTGCTTGAAAACTTTGCAGACTGAAAAAATTTAAAATATTAAAAAAAATAAATCCATTGAGAATCAGAAAAACCGAGGTCAAGGAATAAAATACAGGTGAACTGAAAAACGAACCGAGGTCTTTTTTTGCTATGATCCAAATATTTTTCATTATGGGACCTCACTTTCTTCAAGTGTAAGCTTTAAAAATATATCTTCCAGAGTCATCGATACAGTCTTTAGTTCTACGATTCCCCATTGATTATTTAAGCTAAGTTGGGCTATTTCGTCTTGGATATCAGCGTTGGGTTCACAATCGATTGTATAATTTGCGGGCTGGTGCTCGGTGACAGCATTTACTTTTTTCAGAGTACGGAGTTTTTCAAGTATTTCGCTACTATTTCGTCGCACGTTTAAAACTAACCTTTCTCCTTTGCGGAGTCGCGTCGTTAGAGCCTCCAATGAATCGACGGCAGCGATTTGACCATCGCTTATGATGATTACTCGTTTACAAATTTGTGTAATCTCAGGAAGGATATGCGAACTTAAAATAATTGTGTGAGACAAAGCAAGTTCTTGAATGAGTTTTCGGATTTCGATGATTTGGATCGGATCTAATCCAATTGTTGGCTCGTCTAGAATCAGAATGTCAGGGTTGTGTATCATTGCTTGAGCGATTCCGACTCGTTGTTGATAGCCTTTAGATAATCTCCCTATGATCCGCTCACTGACTTCCTTTAGAGAACATTTTTCGATAACTTGTTCAACTGCTGATTGTGTGTTTTTTAAAGGAACATTACGGAGTCTTGCCGCAAAAGACAGATAGTCATAAACGACCATATCAGAATAAAGTGGGGGTGTTTCGGGCAGATAACCAATGATTTTACGAATTTCTAAGGCTTGTTCAAAGACATCGAACCCACAAATTTTCACGGACCCACTGGATGCAGGCATAATGCAGGATAGAATATTCATGGTCGTTGATTTTCCAGCACCATTTGGTCCAAGAAACCCAACGACTTCCCCTTTTTCAATTTGGAAGGATAAATCTTTTATCGCTTCTCTAGGGCCGTAAGACTTAGAAAGTTGTTCTACTTCTATCATTTAAAATTTCCGATGTAATGTTAATCTATTAAATGGGTGTCGCAGTAATTTTTTATAAAAAATCAACGGATCTCTCTAGGTTTCATCTGGGTGGAGAAATATAGCACACGAAAATGATTCCTATCAAATTAAAAATAGTTAATTTGTTTTTATGCGAAACAGATATGTTGAATAAGGTTAAAAATTAGGAATTTTTTAAATTTTTAGCTTGAGCTCAAAATATCATATAAAGGGTTGGTTAAAATTTTATTTATTTATTATTTCAAGTTAAGTGATTTATTTTGGTTTTAACTTTTTTCCTTTGAGTTCGGCTGAGCGATAAATTGTGAAAATTAAATCCAGTGCCTTGAGACCATCCTTGCCGCTCGAAATCCCATCTTCACCTGTCCGTATACATTTTAAGGTTTCTTTCGCTCCACCTTCAAAAGGATTTGTGATTTTTTTAGGTTCTGGGAAATATACCTTTTCTAATTCTTGAAAGCCTGAAAATCGTTTGCTTTTTTTTGTCAGGTAAAGTTCGCGCCCATTATTCCCAATTAAGAGCCGCCCCTCTGATCCTTGAATATCCAGTTCAAAGTTAAAGTATTTTCTTGAGCCACCACCTTCTATGAATCCCATCGCC
>JABGTQ010000181.1 GCA_018647025.1 Nitrospina sp.
AAAGCTTTTAATACTGGCAAGATTTTTGAAATATTCTGGGGAAAATCCAATTGTTATCGTGAGAAAATTTATGAATGAATATGATCAAAGTACAAAAGAAATTAGAATTTTTTACAGAAAAACTATAGATAACTTGCTGCGGAATGCACTTTAAAATAGAAAAAACTATTTATTTGACGAATTTTTGGAGAACGAATTAAGCTTATATTCAACGCTATCTATTAAAGCTTGCCAACTGGCTTCTATAATATTTTCTGATACGCCGACAGTTCCCCATTTCGAATCATGGTCGCCAGATTCAATTAATACACGGGTTTTAGCCTGTGTGCCTTTTTTCTGATCTAGGATTCTCACTTTGTAATCAAAAAGTGTAACATCTTTCATTTCAGGATAAAATTTTCCTAATGCTTTTTTAATAGCCTTATCCAATGCGTTAACTGGACCTATTCCTTCAGCAGCAGTAACCTCCTGTACTCCATTAACTCGAATTTTTACCGTAGCTTCTGATATAGTTTTTTCATCTTCCCCTCTTTGTTCTACAATTACACGAAAACCAATAAAATCGAAAAAATGCTTCTTTTCACCAAGGGCATCACGCATTAATAGTTCAAAGGAAGCTTCTGCTCCTTCGTATTGATATCCAAGTTGTTCGAGTGATTTAAGATTATCAAGAATATTTTTTATTTTCGGGTCTTGATCATCAAGGGATATTCCATATTCTTGAGCCTTGGAAAGAATATTACTTTTACCTGACAAGTCCGAAATTAAAATTCGTTGAACATTGCCAACGGATCCTGGAGAAATATGTTCGTATGTTGCGCTATTTTTTTTGATAGCGCTTACATGTATTCCTCCCTTATGAGCAAATGCACTTTTACCAACATACGGCTGATGATTCCAGTGTGCCTGGTTAGCAAGTTCATAAACAAATGATGATAAATCTGTCAATGATTGCATTTGTTCATCAGAAATACAGTTCAAACCCAGTTTAAGTTTAAGATTTGGAATTATGGAAATTAGATTGGCATTTCCGCATCGTTCACCAAACCCATTTATAGTTCCTTGAACTTGCTCTGCACCATGCTGAACTGCCGTAAGGGCATTCGCAACTGCGAGTTCAGAATCGTTATGTGTGTGAATTCCAATTTTTGTGGCAATAGAACTTTTTACCAATGAAAATATTTTTCCTACCTCGGAAGGCAAAGACCCTCCGTTGGTATCGCATAGTATAATCCAATCGGCACCAGCAGACTCAGCTTCCTTAAGTACTTTCATAGCGTATTCAGGGTTAGTCTTAAATCCATCAAAAAAATGCTCGGCATCAAATATTACTTCAGAGCAGTTTTCTTTGAGGTAGCTAACGCTATCTTTGACCATGTTTAGATTTTCATTCAAAGTTGTGGAGAGTGCTTCATTAACATGCATATCCCAACTTTTACCAAAAATGGTAATAACATCCGTGTTTGCTGCAATCAAATGTTTGATATTAGGATCATTTTTCACCTTGTGGGTAGGATGTCGCGTACTTCCAAAGGCAGTAATTTTTGCTTGTTTAAAATTAATATTTTGGATACGGTTAAAAAATTCCATATCTTTTGGATTAGATCCAGGCCAACCTCCCTCAATATATTTTATTCCAAGCTCATCGAGTTTGTGAGAAATACGAATCTTGTCTTCAACGGTAAAGGAAACATCCTCTGATTGCGACCCGTCTCTTAATGTGGTGTCATAAATACTAATTGTTTTCATAAATCTAATATCAATTTTGTCAGGTAGGTCTACCGCTATTATCGTAGTTAACTATTTACTAGAGTTTTATCCATATCAAATACTTTGTGAAGGACGCGGACTGCGAGTTCACCATATTTTTCTTCAATAATACAAGATACTCTAATTTCAGATGTGCTTATCATTATAATATTTATATTTTCTTTAGATAGAGTACTAAACATTTTTGCAGCAACTCCTGGATGACTTCGCATACCTGCACCTACAATAGAAATTTTGCATATATTTGTATCAGTAGTAATATCACGAGCTTTAATAAGTTTACCTAGGTCTTGAACGACCTTGGTAGCTTTATTTATCTCTGCTTTTGCAACAGTAAACGAAATATCCGTTTGGCTTTCATCACTGACATTCTGAATAATCATATCAACTGAAAGATTTTCATCTGCGAGTCCCGTGAAAAATTTACTGGCAATTCCTGGTTGATCAGGAACACCTTTAATTGTTATTTTAGCTTGATTTTTATCATTCATTATTCCCGATACTATCGGCTGTTCCATGCTCGAATCCTCCTTACAGATCAAGGTACCTTTAGAGTCTTCAACTAAAGATGATTTTACAATAAGTGGCATATCATAGTTTTTACAAAATTCCACACAGCGAAACTGCAGTACCTTTGCTCCCAAGCTAGACATTTCTAGCATTTCGTCATAGGAAACACGATTCATTTTGTGCGCATTAGGGACAACATTCGGGTCAGCAGTATAAACTCCGTCTACGTCTGTATAAATTTCACACCTCTCTGCTTTTAAAGCTACCGCTATAGCAGCGGCAGAAGTATCTGAACCTCCTCTTCCTAGAGTGGTAACATCTCCATGCTCATTTATACCTTGAAAGCCTGCAACGACTATTACCTGTCCATCCTCTAAAGCCTTTATAGCACGGTTTGTATCGACTTCTTTGATACGTGCTTTTGTATGAGAGTTATCGGTGAGTAATCCAATTTGTCTACCTGTCATAGAAATAGCTGGGCACCCTATACTATCAAGAGCCATGCTTAATAGGGCACATGAAACACGTTCTCCAGAAGATAATAAAAGATCCATATCCCTATCTTTTCCAATGGCACTAATTTGATTAGCCATGGCTAATAGTTTGTCAGTTTCACCGGCCATTGCGGAAACAACGACCACAATATCAATTTTTTCTTTTCGAAGACGCGCAATACGTTCTGCAATTTTTTTAATCCGCTCAATATTGCCAACGGAAGTACCACCATATTTTTGTACCACTAATCGATTCATATTTTTAATTTAGGTCAAAAAACATGCTCATCAAATCGGATCCAGATTTAAAATGATTGTTTCCTACATTAAGAAGATTCTCATCAAAATTATTAACTAGGTTAGTATCATTTTTTCCACTCATCACAAATGGGACCCGGTCTTTGCCATATTTAACATCAACAGCAGAATTCATGTGATTAACAACAACCATCATTTTGATTTCATTATTTGAGAAAGTTTCTTTTAATAGTGGGCCTATTACTTTTGAGTCAATATCTTCAATGGTGATGATTTTGTCGTCAATATTTCCTTTTAATGAAATATCTTCAATTCCTGCTACATTAAGGTAAACAATCTCCTGACTCTCTAGCTCCTGAATAGCAGCTTTAACTTTATTTTCGTAATTAGTTTCAGCAAATCCGCTAGCCCCTTCAACCTTAACCACTCTCATGTCAGCAGATTTAGCCATTCCTTGAAAAAGTAATGATGCGGAAATCAGTGAACCGGATTTTCCATATTTTTTTTTAAATGAGGGAAGAGTTCCATTTTTACCATTTCCCCATAACCAGATACTATTAGCGTAGTCTAGGCTTTCTAGTTTACGTTTTTTATTTACCGGATGATTATGTAATATGATTTGAGCTTGATTAATAATATAAATTAAATCTTTAAATTCAGCATCCACAGGCATAAATTTGCGAATGCCTTCACCGATTAACTCATTGGGGGATGTCAAACGTATTGTAAATGGTTTGCTATTCATAACCATTATATTGTGAGGACCTACGCCAGGATAAAAAGTAACCCCAAAATCTGATATTTGAGTTTGAAGTGCGTTTAAGTAATTTATGGATTCTTCACTTGACAAGTGATCTGCCGTATAATCTTTCATTACCATGTCGTTATGGCTTGCTTGCAGAGTTACAAAGTTACAACAAAGAGGAATTTCTCCTTCTTTGAGATTTAGCCCTATTGCCAGCGTGTCAAAATATGCTGGACCAATATCATGCTTTTCGGGGTCGTAACCTAAAAGGGAAAGGTAGGATATCTCATTTCCTGCTTTACAATTTTCGGGGATGGTTTGTACCGAACCTGAATATCCCTCTTGGACCATTCGATCCAGATTAGGTGTGTCCGCAATCTGTAAGGGAGTCTTATTTTCTTTTTCTGCAATGGGCCTATCAGTCAGGCCGTTGGCAATTACAACCAAATATTTCATAATTTAAACCAAATTTATATGGGTGGTTGGTAGCTTGAGGAGTCTTAAAAATTATATCTTATCTTTCTAAAAAATTCACACATAAAGACATAAAAAATAATGAAAATAGTTTAGTGAATCAATAATTTAGAGAAGTCTTATATGTAGTACCTAAACCTTGCTAATAAAACCCCATTAACTGGTTCTAATTCATTGGAATATAAGGGTAAATTAAATAGACCAAGATATATGGCTATGATACTTTATAAGGAATTGATAGTTAAAGTCTCTAAATAGGATTGTTAAAAAGTTTTCGCATGCATAAGATAAATGAAATTTGCAAGGACGGTAAATCTTTGCCCTTAAGCACAGAAGGGAATTTAAGAGTCGTTTTTTTGGGGGTTGGCTCCGCTTTCACCAAGCGTAATAGGCAATCCAACTTTTTAATCATACAGGAGGATCATCACGTTTTGGTAGATTGCGGCACTCTGGGGTCCTTGGCTCTTGATGATGTTGGATTAAGTGTAAGTGAAGTCCAATGCTATCTTCCAACCCACAGTCATGCTGATCATATCGGAGGTTTTGAGGAAGTTGCCTTAGTTAATCGCTACCTTTCAAATTCCTCTAATAAACCGAAAATGGTTATCCCGAAAGATTATCAAGATTTACTTTGGACTAAGAGCCTTGCGGGGGGATTGGAGTTTTGCGAGGTTTCGCAAGGTCAACCACTCGAGTTAACAGATTTTTTTGAAATTCTTTGTCCAAAACAAATGGAATTGCTTGGAAAAAAAGTTTGGTCTTATAAGCATGGTCCAATGGAATTGATTCTCATGCGTTCACTCCATATCCCAGACTCTGCGATTAGTATTGATGATGCACAATGGTGTACTGGAGTTTTAGTAAATAGAAGAGTATGGATTTCTGGAGATACTATGTTTGATAAAGAATATCCTAACCAGTTTTCGAGAGTATCAGAAGTGATGTTCCACGATTGTCAAATGTTTCAAGGGGGGGTTCATGCGTCCTATCATGAGCTAATGACACTACCTAATGAAATACGTTCTAAAATATATCTATATCACTACAATGACAATTGGGATAAGCCAAAAACTTGGGTTAAAGATTCAGATAATTTTACAGGTGATCCTATCAAAGACGGATTTCTGGGTTGGGCCAATCAACAAGTGGCGTACGACTTTGAATAGTCTTAGCATAAAAGATTTGTTGAATGCTGAGAATAAGAGAACAGACCTAGAATAGATTGCTTGATTGTAGAAAAAAATATAGAAACTTTTATAGCTAAGCGCAGTGTCCCCTAAATTTTTGTCACCTATCCCAAAATCAATCTTATTAAGTTTTATTGCAGTTATTATCCTAGGTACAGTCATTAGACTGGTGGCTATTTCTGTCCCCTTATATGGAGATGAACTAGCTACAGTATCGATTTGGGGAAGCATGCCCCTTCTAGATATTCCCTCGCATTATGAATATCCAAACAATCATATTTTTCACACTCTCGTCGTCGCTACAATATTTAAGATATTTGGATTAGATCCATTTTTATTACGTACTCCAGTACTAATTTGTGGGATTGGGAGTATAGCGCTAGCGTTTTTTACCACTCATCGAATTACGCGAAACTTTCATGCTGGGCTAGCAGTTTCATTACTAATTGCAATTAATGGTGGTCATATTTTTTATTCGACAAATGCAAGGGGATATATGTTGATTCTCCTTATTGGGCAGTATATTTTTCACCGTTTGATCGTCTGGATAGATGAATCTAAAGTTTCTTTAAGAGGCACTAAGGAATTTTTTAATTTAAAAGAACTTTCTGTATTAGCAGGGCTTATGATGATTGGAACTTGGACAATGCCTACATTTATATTTTTTGAGGGATCATTGGGTTTATTTTTTCTTATATCCATTGTTCTATCAAAGCCTAGTCGATGGTTAGATCCTTCAAGTCAGTATTTTAAAAACCTTACAGTGATAATGATTTGCTTATTAGGTTTGTATGTACAGTATTTTATTTTAATTTCACCAGAAATGTTTAAGCTTGGTTTGTCTAATGCGGCACAGTCAGAATTGAGATCTTTCCCTATAGCCGTTTTAAATAGTTGGATTCAGCCAATTGAATCTAGTGGAATATTTTCTATTATTTTAGTAGTAATGGGATTCTATACCTTGTTTCGTATCAATAGAACAACATTTATATTAGTTGTATGTTTATTAGTATTTCCTCCCGCAATTACCTACCTAGCTAGCCTGTCAGGTTTGTTTGCAATAACTCCACACGCAAGAGTATTTTTTTATCTACAACCAATATTTATATTGTGTTCAGTTATTGGTGTCTTAGGAATCTTTAATCAATTAAGAAATAAATTAGGAAAGTTAGCAGGTAAAATAGTTATGGGTTTAATTTTGACCCTAATCACGATTATGTCGGGCAAAGAATTGCTACAGGTAACTTGGCCAGACCGGTTTTCCTATCCAAGACTTGACCTAGTTACAAAATTTTTAGAAAAACTAAATTCAAACGATTTAGTTCTGTTATCTCACCGTCCACATATAGAATATTATTTGTATGGTGGAAAAGAAACAACAAAGCGCGTTAATAAAATTATAGACGAAGGAAAATTGGGAGATATCTACTTTGTAGAATATGGCGAAAAAGAAGAATCTGATACATTAAAGATTAATAAGGAAGGTATAGAGTATTTGCACTTAAATGATTATCTTACAAATTGTAAAAACAGAAGAAAAATCAGAAAGTATTATAATACCTATAAAACTATTTATATCAGAACAACGGATTGGAGACTTTATCTTTCGTAAAGTAAATCCAGAATTTGTATTTAATAACTACGTTTTAGGATCACCAGCAGATTTAACCAGGTGGAATAATATACTAAATTCTAAACCGTTAAAATTAGAGCCTCCTTCTATGCATCCGGGAGAATTGGCTGCATTAAAGTTATTAGAACCAAGTATTTTAATAGCCAAGACAGAAGATGAGTTAAATGACACCTTTTTTTCAATTAATATTAATTTGATATCTTCCGAAAAAAATTTAGGAAATAAAGTGTCTTATCTTCATGCGGTTGAAGAGGGTGGGCAGTATGTTTATAAGAATGCATGGCTATTGAATGAGTGGGTATTGGATCATCCTTATGGCCCAAATATTCTAAACATAGATTGGCAGACAAAAATATTTATCACGGAAGGAAGACAACCTGTGGAAATTATTAGAACATCAAAATTAGAACAAGGGGAATTTGGTCGCCTCCGAGGTATTCAGAGTTACAGATTAGTTATAAAGAAAAACAAACTAAAGTTTGGTGGAGATAAATTATGATTGTTGTAACCGGCGGTGCAGGTTTTATTGGGAGTGCTATCGCTCAAGAATTAAATGTGAGAGGAAGGAAAGATATAATTATAGTCGATGATGTAGATCACCTTGAAAAAGCAAAAAATATTGCATCAATAAAATATAAAGAATTAAGAGGAAAGGATTTTTTTTTAAAGAAGATTCTAAGTCGAGAAATAGATTCAATAGAGATGATAATTCACATGGGCGCCTGTTCTTCTACGACAGAAACCGATGAAAAATTTCTTACAAAAAATAACTACCATTACACTCGACATCTTGCCACGTATGCCCTAGAAAAAGATATTCGTTTTATTTATGCATCAAGTGCTGCAACTTATGGAAATGGAGAAATAGGTTATAGCGATGATGAATCAAAACTTAATACATTAAGGCCACTTAACTTATATGGCGAAAGTAAACATAAATTTGATCTGTGGGTAAAAAGCCAAGGTGTTCTTGATCGTGTTGTAGGGCTAAAATATTTTAATATTTTTGGACCAAATGAGTACCATAAGAAAAATATGCAAAGCATGGTGATAAAAGGGTTTATTCAGGCAAGGGAAAAAAATAAAATTTGTCTATTTAAATCATATCGAAAAGAATATCAGGATGGCGGCCAGGAGAGAGATTTTCTCTATATAAAGGATGCAGTTAAGATGACATTGTTTTTTTTAGACCATCCAACAATTTGTGGAATTTTTAATATTGGGTCCGGTAAGGCTAGAAATTGGAATGATCTCGCGACAACAATTTTTAAAGCAATGGGTAGTGACCCTAAAATTGAATATATGCCAATGCCAGAAAATATTCGCAATCAATACCAGTACCATACCTGTGCAGAAACGCAGAAGCTTCTCGAAGCTGGCTATAATATGCAGATAAACAGTTTAGAAGAGGGCATTATAGATTATGTTAAAAACTATCTTATCCCTACTAAGCGACTAGGAAATTAGTGTAATAATTTGATGCCAGGTATTTGAATTCTAATTGGACTTATGGTTTTCAAGAATTTTTGTGACTATATTTGTCGTTGAAAGTCCTTTAACAATAGGGATGAGTTCTACTTTTGCACCATAACCTTCGACAATTTCACGCCCAGCTATTTCATCTATATTATAGTCATTTCCTTTGACAAGAATATCTGGATGTACTTGGCGAATGACTTCTTCCGGCGTATTTTCATCAAAAATAGTAATGTAGTCGACGGATTTCAATGCAGAGATAATATTCGCACGTTCTTTTTCTGTCTTGATCGGGCGACCATTTCCTTTAATGGCTTTAACAGACCTATCGCTATTGAGCCCAACCACTAAAAGGTCTCCTTTTTCTCGGGCCTTTTGTAAAAATTCAATATGTCCTCCATGAATAAGATCAAAACAGCCGTTAGTAAATACAACTGTTTTGCCAACACTCTTCGCAAGGCTAACAATTTTGGTTAGTTCTTCTAGATTAAGCACAGATTTTGAGGTACGGAGAATTTCTTCATGAAGATATTCATCAATTTCAGCTAAGCTGACAACAGCGGTCCCCACTTTACCAATAACAATACTCGCAGCTATATTTGACAACCAAGCCGAGTCTTTATAGTTGAGCCCAATAGCTAGCGCCATAGCAAGAACAGAAACGACAGTATCACCAGCTCCTGTAACATCAAAAACTTCTTTTGCTTGGGTGGGGATATCAATCGGGTTTTCTTTATTTGGATAAAGAGTCATGCCGTCCTTACCCCGAGTGATCAAAATTAACTCTGCATGAGTTAGGTTTAACAGGTATTCAGCGGCTCTGTCTAAATCTATTTTATCAACAATTTTAATGGGGACAGCTTTTTCTACTTCAAACTGGTTAGGAGTGATAATAGTTGCTCCTTTATATAATTCAAAATTAGAGCTTTTAGGATCAACAAGAATTCGTTTTTTGGAATTACTAGCCCTATGGGTTATAGCGCTAAAAACCTTTTCTGTAAGAATGCCTTTGCGGTAGTCTGAGCAAATTATAATATCCATATCAGGCAGGATTTTGTTGATAAACTTGATAATTTTATGTTCTGTTTCTTCTGTAATGGGCCGATTATCTTCTTTATCAATGCGAAGAATTTGTTGATTATGACCAATAACTCTAATTTTAGATGTGGTAGGTCTGTGCACAAAACGAAAAATACCCTGAGATAATATTTTTTTTTCTTCTACAAG
>JABGTQ010000182.1 GCA_018647025.1 Nitrospina sp.
AATGCATCAACACAAAACAACTTGAGTTATATGTATTACAAAGGTCAAGGAGTTCCAAAAGATTATGTATTAGCACATATGTGGTGGAATATTGCTAGTTCAAACGGACACAACGGTGACATAAAATTTAGAGACATAATAGAAAAGAGAATGTCTCCATCACAATTAAAAAAAGCACAAGAGATGGCAAAGAACTGGAACCCAAAAAAATGAAAACTAAAAAAATAACATTCTTACTCGTACTCACTTTTCTGTTTTTGTTTAGTGGTTCTGTCTGTGCGGATGACTTGCAAGATGGTTATGATGCAGTTGACTCACCTGGAATAGTAAAAGTAGACCAATCGAATTCCGGGAATAAAAATGTGATTCGTCTGAAAATCACTGGCAAAAATACCCATTTCAAAAAGGGTCGAACTCGTATTGTTTTTAAAAATGGAAGCGGTATTACGGTAGAACAAGATAATGTTGTTGTGAAAAATTCGACATATTTGACCGCCAACTTGAATGTAGGGAGCATCGCGCAACCAGGGCAATACAGCTTTTATGTTGAAACCCTGAAAAAAAATCAAGATGAGGCAGAAGAAATTGTATTTGCTCCCAAGGCACTAAAATTATTTTCTTCCTCTAATAAAATCCTCGACCAAAGAAAAATATGGGGAGCTCCAAAAAAAGACTGGTCAATTATGCTTGGGGGGCTTACCTTACTCTCCCCAGATTACGAAGGGTCGGATGATTTTGAAGTTCAGGGACTTCCTTTTTTAGATGTAAGTTGGCGGAACCGGTTTTTCCTGAATTTCCAGCAAGGCCTCGGTGTGAATATCATTCGAAATAAAAATCTGACTTTTGGCACATCGATTGGTTATTACGGAAGCCGGAAAGAGGATGATAATGAAGCTTTGATAGGGCTGGGCGATGTCGATGGAGGAGTAGACGGACGCCTGTTCGTTTTCGTGCCCGTTGGCCCCATATCTCTTACCAGTATGTATCGCCGCGACCTCTCAGGAAACCATGACGGGGCAATTTTTAGCGTGGGCGCTCTTTATTTCAAATCCGTCAGTCCAAAGCTGCGAGTGAATCTGCAAGGCCGACTTAACTTTGCCAGCGAAAACTTCATGAACACCTATTTTGACATGAACCTTTCCCAGGCAAGCCGCTCTAGCATGACAGTTTATGATGCCGATGCTGGAATTAAGGATATTTCAGCATTTAACATTCTAATCTATAGCTTCACCCGCCATTGGAATGTTGTAAGTTTCATGGGACTTTCCCGGTTACTTGGGGATGCTGCAAACAGTCCGATCGTGGAAGAAAGAGGAACCGCAAATCAATTCCGTTTTGGCTTAGGATTTAGCTACCGTTTTTAGCGATCACCTCAAAATATCCCTTAGACACGAAGTAATTTTAAAGCACCTGCCTTTAGTAAACATAAAGTCCTCTCGTTGTTAACTTCAGTCCTACACAAAGTTACTCACTATTTTAAACTCCAATAAAAAAAATATTTCCACGTTAAGTTCACGCTGGTGTCATAGCCATGTATAGCTCGTTAAATACTTGGGGAGATAGATAAACGGAGGCCAAGCATGAGGTGTATTGGATGCTTATGACTAAGCTGGGTGATACGATCAAGAAATTTTGCTAGAGCTAACCTATGAAAGTTTTGTCAGGATACTTCTCCACACTTTTATTTAAGATAAAATTAAATTAAATTTTGAAAATTTATTTTAAGTGTTAGAGCTAAATATAAATATTACGAGGAGTTTTTAACCGAGGAATCAAAAAGATACTGGAAAAAAAGTATAGATGTTAAACATATCCAGTAATAAGTCAGAAAGTGGTGGGGAAGGGTGAATGCTGCGGCTAATATCTTGCCGAGACAAGCCCAATTAAAGTTACCCTTGGCATTAGCAGAATACGTGGTAATGTCCCTATGAAAAACAGTAGATAAAACATCATGCTAGGTTTTGTGATATTTTTCATAAACTAAATAACCAGAGTTATTCATACCAAGACTCCGGTAAGCTCTTCGTGCGATTTGATTCTCTTTCATAACATATAACCGGAGTGCTTTTATTTCTGGAATTTCTTTTGCGAGGGTTTCAATGTAGTTTAGGATGTTCTGGAAAACACCCCGCTTTCTGTAATCCGGGTTTACATAGACACTTTGAATCCACCAAATACCACCATTGCGCCAGTCGCTCCATTCTG
>JABGTQ010000183.1 GCA_018647025.1 Nitrospina sp.
CCATGAAGGCAGAAGACTTTGAATTGCCCACTCGAAAAATGCACCATCTCTTCCAACCTTCCATCTTTCCAAAGACAAAAAATGTTTGGGAAACCGTTCGTATCATCGCAACCGAGTTGAGCTGCAACCCTATTGAGGTTGCCGTTGCCTGGGTTCTCAAACAAGAAAACATTTTCACAGCTATTGTAGGATCGCGAAAATCCGAACAAGTTAAAGAGTTTGCCTCCGCAGGTGATCTGGAGTTGAGTAAGGAACATTTATCCCGCCTAACCAAAGCCAGCAACGACTTTCCCGCTGTCAAAGTCCGAGGTTGAAAACTTCCTCCTTTCCCTGTTCCTCATAAACCCTTATTATTGAATCATGAACGATGACGATGAAAAATGGGAAGAACCACTAGAGGGAAATGGCCTGACACTGGGCCCCGAAGAAACGCTGAAGCGAGAAATAGAAAAATCGAAATCGCTCAAGGTGGACCGTCTACGGTTGAAAGATGAAATCGAAAAACTTAAAGAACAAAAAGAAAACCTACAAGAAAAAAATCATCAGCTCCATAGAAGAATCGAAGCTTTGAGCAGCGAGAGTCACAATAGCCAGCCCGAAAATCATGCCAAGAAAAAGAATGAATTAATACCTTTCCTTATCGCCCTTACACTGTTTTCGGCTCTGTACTTTTTTTTCCGCAACTAATCGCGGGAATTGCTGTTTTTATGCTAAAATGCAGCAATATTCATCGAAATATTGAATCTTTTTTCTCTATTTCCCCATCAAATAAAAATACCCCCTAAAAGGGAAACCGAATAATTGTGACCTGAGAAATATCAACCAAATCTATTGAGAGGAAAACCAAATGTGGGTTTATGAATTTTTTCATGTAATCATCGGAATTTTATGGATAGGCTTGTTGTATTTCTTTAATCTGGTTCAAGTGCAGTCCATGCCAAAAATGGTTGAGGCCGGCGCAGCAAAGCCTTATACACAGATCATTTTGCCAAAAGCTTTATTCTTTTTCCGTCATGCCGCATTGTGGACGGTTATCACCGGAATCGCCTATTACATCGCCGGACGTGGAGTCGTACAGGGAATTCCCAGTGGTGAAATTATGATCGGTATGTTGCTCGGAATTATCATGGCTGGTAACGTCTGGTTCATTATCTGGCCAAACCAGAAAAAAATCATTGCCGGTGAACTCGAAGGTGATGCTCTGGCAAAAGCAAAAAGAATGGCATTTCTTGCAAGCCGCACCAACGCATGGCTCTCGATTCCCATGCTGATCGGTATGATCTCTGCCAACCACGGCGGTATCATGTTTTAACTGGCTAACGTCATGAGCAATTGATTGCCATTAAGCTTCTAGATATAGGAAATTCAAAAAGGGGTTCGTCCACTGTCAAGGGGATGAGCCCCTATTTTATTGCAATTCATATGGATTCTCTAAAATCTAAATGGAAATTATCATAATTTTAAAATAGGAGCTATATATGATTATTTCAACTTCTGGTTTAATGTATACATAAAAAGCTCTAGTGGCTGGTTCAATTTTTTTGTTTGGGTAGTCCGATACCAAAATATTGTGGAAGAATTTAGGACTTATGGGTTACCCATTTGGTTAAGAGATCTCGTTGGAATACTAAAATTGTCTTTCCTTATAATGTTGTTTAGTAACGATTTAAGCATAGTTATATTTGGCTCATTAGGGATTGCCGGTTTAATGTTTGCTGCACTGTTTACCCATTTAAGAATAAAAAATCCTCTTTACAAAATGCTGCCCTCCATGAGTCTAATGCTAATTAGTTTCATAATAGCTGTATTTAGTTTTCAAGATTTATAAAGGAAATAAGAATGTCAGGTCAAAAAAAATGGCTAGTAACATGGGCGCGAACTGTGGGAATGCCCATTGGTATAACAGACGAAGACGATCCAAAATTTTTGCCGATAACTCAAGTTAATGTGAAAAGGGCATTAGCATTAAGAACGTTTTGGATTGTATTACATGTTGTTACATGTTTGTTTATTATTGTAGGGAATGGGCGTGTATTAGGACTCTGGTAGTTTTATTCAAGCAATTTCTGTGTGGATGTTACTCCTTTAAAATTTGATTTATTTCAAGAATTGATTTCAATCGAGAATAAAGTTGTTACATAATTCAAATTTAAGGTCTACCATCTTCAAGAGAAATAAACCCCTTAGGATTCTATTATTCAATTCTTTTAGGCACACACCCATCAAAGTTGCAAGGATACGGCCTTTATAATATTATTTTTCATAAATAGGGTTTCGTTTAACAACTACTGGGGCCCTTTTTGTAAATATTCAATCGATTTATCTAATTGCATGTGACTGCCAAATAAAATAAGCATATCACCCGACATAATTAAAAATTCAGGTTCAGGGTTTGGATACGGTTGATTCTTCCTAACTACAGCAATAATGATTGCACCTGAACTAATTTCTATTTTTTTCAAAGTTTTTCCACAGGCCCATGAATCTTCTAAAATAAGATTCGATTCTGTCAAAGTAGCGGTTAAATATGTTGAAAACTTCTTTAAACTTTCAGTATTTAAAGATATCCCTCGGAACATACTATACCCTTCCATCCTAATTAACTCTACTTGTTGCTCAATGATATTATTTGGAATTCGATAATCTCTTAAAACTCTGCAAAATATTTCTATGGAAGTTTCAAATTCTTCCGGAATTACTTCATCCGCACCAGCCGCTTTCAACTCTTCTACTTGAGAAGTCAAACGAGTCCGGACCATTATTTTTATATCCGGGTTTAGCTTACGAGTCAGTCGAACAGCCCTTTCCGTACTCACCTGATCACTAATGGCATAAACTATCATTCGCGCTTGTTTCAATCCTGCCCGTAAAAGCGTTTCCTCTTGAGTACAATCCCCATAATGCGTATTAAGGCCTTCTGTTAAAGCCCGTTTAACCTTTTCACCACTTAGTTCTAAAACTAAAAACGGAATCTGTGCTTCCTTAAGAACCTTGGCCAAAGTCCTTCCACCAAGACCATAACCAGAAATAATCACATGATCGGATAAAGTTTCTTCTTTATACTCTTTATTATCTTCTATACTCATGCCAGAAAATATCCGAATAGATAATTTTGAAGAAATTTGAATCATTAAAGGAGCAACCAACATTGTTAAAATTGCCATAATCAATATTTGTTGATATTGATCACCATTAAAAAGTCCCCGCTCAAGACCGATTGCAGCAAGGATAAGAGAGAATTCACCTATCTGCGCCAACCTCATACCAACTATCAAAGAAATTCTAATAGGATTTTTTAAAAATAGGCAAGAAAGAATAGCTAAAAACATTTTTATTAGAACAACACTGACCGCAAGCCCCAAATAAAATAAAATTGAATCAAAAAATATCCCCACTTGTAAAAGCATTCCAATGGAGATAAAAAATATGCTGCTGAAATAATCGCGAAGAGGAAGAATATCAATTATAATCTGATGGTTGTACTCAGAATCCGAAATAATCATCCCCGCAATTAAAGCGCCCATTGCCAAAGTCAAACCCATCTTTGCGGAAACCCAACCTGTAATAAGAATTATAAAAATAACTGAAAGGGTCAGATGCTCCTTATTACCTATATGCGCAATCCACGCAAGCATTCGGGGTACAATTAATTTTGAAAGAAAGAATATTACAACAATAGCTGCAATAGATTGAAGCATTGCAAGAAAGAAATGCATTGGTGATAAGGTTCCGGCCTCGGCCAAAAGAGGCATCAAAAGCATAATCGGAACCACACATATATCCTGAAACAAAAGGATACCAATACAAAGTTTGCCATGAAGGGTATCTATTTCTGCTCGATCTGTAATCATTTTAAGGACAATAGCAGTACTACTTAAAGCAGTAATCAATCCAAAAGCGATACTCTGGTTTTGCTCAAATCCATATAAATGTAATATCCAACCCACCGAACCTGCCGTAAGAATTAATTGAAAACCTCCTACCCCTAAAATTGAAACTAAATCTTTTAAAAGGCGTTTGAGTGAAAACTCTAAACCGATTACAAAAAGAAGTAGAATCACACCTAATTCAGCGAGGTGCTTGACAGACTCGACATCCCCAATCAATTGAGCGCCGTAAGGACCGATTAAAACCCCAGCAACGAGATAACCCATTACAGAGGGTAATTTGATTTTATGAAACAAAAGGTTTATAGGAAGTGAGACAAGGAGTAGTATGGCGAGGTCTTCAATCAAATGAACCATATTAGAAAGGCAGCATGAGGTTTAAAGTTTATGATTCAAGCTTATTTTTCAGAGTGAATTAAAAGAAGTACTAAAGATATGATAAAGCCCATTTTCATAGATATAGGCTTCCAATAAAAAGATTGGTTAAAATAACCTTTAATTGCCAGGCCGATCATCATATTTAAAGATATATCAGCATATTTCTCAGCCCACAATATTTATTTTCCAGCAGGATACGTAATAGATAAAAATATTTATTGGATATTACACCTTAAACAGAATTTATTTAAAAAATTAGATTTAATAATTAACTTGAAAATGTTCTGATGTATTGAATTAACTGCCAAATCTTTTTATCTGACAAATGCTTGTAAGATGGCATTCCTGCTTCATCTATTCCTTCCTTTATCACCCAGAATAATTCACCATCTGTAATTTTATTCATATATTTTTTACATGTGAGATTTCTTGGGGGCTTATGTGCTAAATCAGCCATCGAACCATCCCCCTTCCCTTCCATTCCATGACAAAATTTGCAAGCTTTCCTGGCTTTAAGCCTAAATAGAACCTTTCCCTTTTTAAGATTTCTAGGTTCGTTACGTAAAGGACTAATTTTGTTTTTAAATTCTTTAGGTGCCGGAGAAACTTGTCGTATTTTAGGACATGGCTGACCTTGATCACCAACATCATCTTCCTCATCATCCAGATGATCCTCATCTATTAAATGAGAGTTTTTATTGGTATTTGCATATAAATCATTAATCAGTAAGGGGTTTAGTAATAAAGTAAAACTATAAAACATCAAGACTACAAACAAGGTTTTATTTTTCTTATTAGACTTAGACATTTCCTTAATTTATTTAATTTAATGATATTTAAAGATGAGAGGTAGATAAAATTAATTCAAAGTTTTTTCTATTAATTTTTTCATACTTATATATTCTTCATTATTCGGGCTTATATTGATCGCATTTTCGATGGATTCTTTAGCACTTTGATATTTATTTTCACCTATTTGAACTAATGCATCCATATAGTACGAACGCGCTTCTAAACTTGTTTCTGGTTCTTTATCACGTGCACATCTAAAACCTAATCCTACTCCATATGAATTGTTCATGGGATTATTCCAAAAGCGATGCGTGGTAGTTATACTAGCAGCTGGAGCGAACCACGATCCCCCGCGAATGACTCGTTTTTTATCATTTAACTTTTGATATTTATTTAGAATTTTTTTTGTTGAAATCACCTCCAAGGAAGGACCTTGAGGATTTCTAATATCACTGGAAGATTTGTAATAATTTGGGTCATACCAGTCATGAACCCATTCAAAGACATTTCCTGCCATATTATAAGCTCCATAATAACTTTTCCCTTCAGGATGGGAATCGATACTATCTGTTATGTGTTTTTCTCCACTTTTTCCTTTTGCAAAGTTGGCCTTTGTAGAATCTAATTTATTACCCCAAGGATATATA
>JABGTQ010000184.1 GCA_018647025.1 Nitrospina sp.
AGATTTAGAATCAGAGCTGACAGTAGGTACTGCCGGGGTAAGTTTTAAAATTTGGTCAATTTGGCTTTCCAGTTGATCGACTTGTGCACCAATCGTCCCAAAGTTTGTATTAATTTCACAACCTCCTTTTTCAATCCCAGGTTGTTCTTCAAAGGTAATATTTTTGATCTCGCTATATAGGTTTTTTAATTCAGGATAAAATTTCTCCGCGTGTACTTTATCTGACGGGTTAATCCGAATAGTCATGTTTTCTTTGTCTAACACAGAGTTTATAGCCAGGAGAATCATTTGTTTTACACTATCTTCGTTCGTGCTGATTTCATGATGAAGGACTTTTTTTGTCAGACCAGTGATCATTTCAACCATTTCTGTTTCTACTTTTGGATACATTATCGCCCGGTATTCGCTTAACTCTCGGATCATAGAATTTATTGTTTGTAGAAGGGGGACAAATTCTTCTTTTGCAGAATTTTCCCCTTTCTGATATGCCGTCTGAAACCCCTCTTCAAACCCAGTTTTGTGCCCTTCCTTGTATGCATTTTCCTTGATTTCAATAGCTGACGATTTTGCTTTTGAAATAGCATCAGCCATTAATTCCTTGACCCCTTGTTTAGCTTTTTTTACGTTGCCTATGTCAAAATTTCTTGCAGTTTCTGAGTCGAAGGAAAAGCTGCGGTCTCGATCTGATACGTTACTTGAAAATTCATTTAACTCAAAGAGGCGTGTTTCACCTTTTTCTTTTTCATCAGAATTTTCTAAGTCAATAAATGTGGATGAAGGTTTAAACTCACTAGACAAGCTCATCTGCGCCTCCAAGTGAAATTTTATCATCATCAGTTAATTTTTTACAGACGGCAATAATTTTTTTCTGTGCTTTTTCAACTTCGGTAATCTTGGTAGGTGGCATATTTTCTAGGTCATCTTTTAGCATGTCAGCAGCACGTTCTGACATATTGAAAAAAAGTTTTTCTTTGAGTTCGTCACTCGCGGTTTTAAGAGCTAGGGGCAGATCTGCTTGGTCTATTTCTTTCAAGATTAGCTGGATGCCCGGATCGTCGATCTTATTGATATCTTCAAATACAAAACGGAGATCATTTATTTCCTGAGCTAATTCGGGATTGATTTCTTCTAGTTCGGACATGATCCCCGCTTCGACGTCTTTATCTACAGACCCGATAACCTGAGCGGCAAGTTGAACTCCGCCAAGCCTATTTCCTGATACAGAGCCTGTTTGTCTTAGCTCTTCTTGAAGAGCGACGTCTAGCTCGCGGATTACATTAGGAGAAACACGTTCTAGAGTCGCTAACCGAAGCATGACCTCTGTTCGCTTTTCTTCAGGTAGTTCTGAGAGGACTTGAGCGACAACAGACTCATCAATATGAGCTAAAACAATTGCAGCTGTCTGGGGATGTTCATTTATTAAAAATGCAGCGATATTTTTTGGTTCTAACATGCGGAGTGTTTCAATGCCGCCACTAAGATCCTCTCCTGGTGTAGATATATTGTTAAGAATTTCAGTCGCTTTAGCGGGGTCCATGGCTTTCATCAATGCAGCTTTAAGAAAATCTGCTCCAGTTATGCCAAGTCCACCAATCCCTGTTCTTGTGGCCATATAGAATTCTTTAGTAACCTCATCCATAGTTTCTTGGTTGACGTTACCTAGTGCTGACATATAGTTACCAATTGCCTGAATTTCACGTTCATCCATATTAGCCATTACCATGCCGGCGTTATCTTCTCCTATTGACATAAGCAAAATAGCTGCTTTTTCTGGTCCTGTAAGTGGTTTTGTTTCTACTTCTTTTTTGTTCTTTGTAGCCATACCATTTCCTCTGGATGGGAATTTAATAAATTTTTAAATTTCTTCCTTTTGACGTAGCCACTTTCGAACGACTCCGGCTGTGAACTTAGGATCTTTCCCTATAAAATCGTTAACAGATTTTCTCATTTCAGCGGCGCTCGCTAGACCTTCCTCGAGTTTCCTCATTAGTTCATCTTCTTTTCTCTGTTCCTCAGTTAATCCATCGTCTACTTCTTCTTCAGGTTCTTCAGGTTCTTCGGGTTTGGTAGTTATAAAAGTTATAATGGGTTTCAAACCCCGTGTGAAAAATAATATCACAAAGACAAGGCCTAAGACATATTTCCCAACTTGGAAGGCAAGCTCAATTTGTTCTTGTTTCTTCATTTCTTTCTCTCTTAGGAGTTCGGCAGTGCGATCGAATTGAACATTTTCTACTTTGATTTGATCACCACGTTCTTGATTATATCCAACGGCGGACTGTACCAGTTGAAGATATTGATCCATTTCCTCTTGAGTTCTTGCCTTATATTCTGATTCCTCCGAGAGAGTTCCGTCAATCATTACTGCCACAGAGAGCTTGCTCACTATCCCAGTGGGTTTTGAAACCACACGGGTAATTTTATTAATTTCGTAGTTGAGGACCTGATTATTTTTATCTCTTTTGGATGGTTGACTTGCAGCTCCGGCCCCGCCCTCATTCTCTCCAGCGGGTAGTTGAGCTTGGACGCCTATAGTGCCACCGGGCGGAGTGGCACCGATAGCTGATTCTGAGGCGGTCTGTTGACTTCGAACAACTTGTGAATCAGGGTCATAAATTTCTTCTGTCTGATCATTTTTCTCAAAATCCAAATCTGCAGTTACTCGAGCAATAACCATCCCTTGTCCTAGAGCATCCTCAAGCATGTCTAAGATATTTTGTTCAAGTTCTTGTTCGACCTTACGTCTATGTTGATAGTTAGAAGATGAGCGGGCAGCGCCAATGTTTGTCTGTTGAGATCCGCTAAGTAAGTTTCCTTTTACATCGACAACAGCAACACTGTCTGCCGTGATTCCTTCAACACTAGAAGCAATTAAGTGAACAATACCCTGAACCTGTCTCTCGTTCAGAGATTTTCCCGCCTTGGTTTTAATGGTGACAGATGCTTTTCCTTTAGGTTTTTCTCTTATAAATAAAGTTTGTTTTGGAATTACCAGGTGTACACGAGCGTGTTCAACAGCGTCCAATGTTTTAATGGTTCTTGAGAGTTCACCTTGAAGAGCACGTTGGAAATTTAGTTTCTGAATAAAGTCAGTCATTCCTAATGAGGTTTTATCAAATATTTCGAGTCCAACTTCACTTCCCTCTGGAAGACCTTCACTAGCCATTTGTAACCTAACTTCATGGACTTGGTTTGCTGGGACACGAATAGTTTTTCCTTGGTTGGACAACTCATAGGGGATTTTTTGAGATTTTAAGTTGTCAACAATGGCGGAGGCATCCTGTTCGCTTAGGTTTGCATATAGTAGCTGAAGGTCAGGTGTTTTAATCCAAAATGACATAGCAAGAATAGAGCCGATGGTTACTGTTGTGAGGACTAGGGCCGCTAATTTTTGCCCCTGAGATAGAGTCCCAAAACGTTCGTTTAGTTGGCTAAAAATTGTCTGTATTGGATTCATGGTATTTTTTTTATAGATTTTTTAAATTATTTTATCTTCCAAGTTCAATTGCACGTTGAGCCATTGATTTAGTAGCATTCATTGCAGTGACATTTGCTTCGAACCCTCTTGTGCTTGTCACGAGATTTACCATTTCCGTCATTAGGTCTACGTTAGGCATAGCAACATAGCCTGTTTCATTGGCATCGGGATGGTTTGGATTAAATACTAACCGCGGTTCACTTTGGTCTTCGATAATTTCAGTAATTATGGATTGCAAAACATTTTCTCCAAGCTCAGACTTTAATATTTCATTAAAATTATCTTCAAATGGTAAGGCGGTCACAACTAGTTCTTTACGTCTGTATGGGCCTCCTTCTGGTGTTCGCGTGGTTTCAATATTGGCAAGATTACTAGAAACCGTTTCCATAAGTTTGCGTTGAACGTTTAACCCGGATGAACTTATTTTCATTGATGTTAAAAAATCCATTGCCTTTTGCCTTTTCAGTAAATGATTAATTGGTGCTCCCAATAGAAGCGTTATGTTGTATATACGTCTAATAAAGCAATATCCATACCAAAAAATAGACAGATTATTTTTATTTATTTATTTTTTATACTGTTTAGCCCTTATATCTTAATAGCTTATAAATATTATGTGGGTTGAGTGTTTTTCTTAAAGGAAATAAAGTAAGGGGGGTGAGGGGGTAGAATGTCAGTTATTTGACAAATTTAAGGAAAATACGGCTTTATTTAGTTTTCTATTGGATTTTTGTAAGCGGCTAGTTTATTGCGAAGAGTGCGTATACTGATGCCCAATCTTTCGGCTGCTTTCGTTTTGTTCCCATTTACTTCTTCCAGAGTCTGGGTAATCAGCTCTTTTTCCATATCATATATTGTACCTCTAAAATTTTCGAGAGGCTGGGTTTTTCCGATTTGTATATCTTCTTCATCAAAGAATAGATGAGAGGGGAGCAGTGTGTCTTCTTGGCAGATGAGAATTGCTCGTTCGATTATGTTTTCGAATTCTCGGACGTTCCCAGGCCATCGGTATTTTTGAAGCAATTCAATTGTTTCGTTAGCTATATGGGAGATACTTTTATTCAGACCTTTTGAGTGTTTTTCTATGAAATGTTCAGCTAATGTTTGAATATCATCAATTCTATCTCTTAGAGGAATTAGCTTCAAAGGGATTACATTTAAGCGATAATATAAATCTTCCCGAAACTGATTTTCTTGGATACGCTTTTTGATATTTCGGTTTGTTGTAGCGACAATACGCACATCAACAGGAATGGGTGCACGCCCGCCAACCTTGTCTATTTCATGTTCCTGTAAAACCCGTAATAGTTTAGCTTGAAGAGGTAAACTCATTTCAGTTACCTCATCTAGTAACAATGTTCCTTTGTGAGCTAACTCAAACTTTCCATCTTTACGTTCGACGGCTCCCGTAAATGCTCCTTTTTCGTGCCCAAATAATTCGGTTTCAAGAAGACCTTCAGGAAGGGCAGCGCAGTTTACTGCCATGAATGGTTTTTCTGCGCGTGGGCTCGTTTGGTGAATATGGCGAGCAAACATTTCCTTACCCGTTCCAGTATCGCCCATGATAAGAACAGTTGATCTGCTGTAGGAAATGTTTTCCACAAACTTGATAAGCTCTAGCATTTGTGTGTTTTGGGTTATTATGGACCGTTTTTGATCAGAGGGTTTGCTTGTTTTGGGCGTAACGCGCAGGGATTCATTTTTTGTAAAACCCTTGTTCAGAAAAGCTCTGTTTACAGTAGCTATAAGAATTTCTGCAGAAAATGGCTTGAGTAAGTAATCAAATGCACCTGCCTTAATGGTTTCGACTGCATTATCAATATCTCCATAGGCAGTCATCATGATGGCTACTGTTTGCGGCGATTTTTTTTTTAGTGCTTTCAATAACTCGACACCGTTCATTTTAGGCATTTTTACGTCGGTTAATACCAGATCAAAGGAATCCCCGCTAAATTTTTCCAAAGCCTGTTTTCCATTTTCGGCTACGGTGATAGAATGACCTTCCCTCTTGAGCGTTGTTTCAAGGGCTATTCGCATTTCGATTTCATCATCGACGACCAAAATATTTTTTTTAGAATTACTTTTTGTCAAGTTCGTAGTCCCAGTATGGAATTTTAAGAATGAATTGGGCACCTTTTCCTTGAGCACTTTCTACATCAATAGTTCCTTGATGGGCTTTAATGATGTTATGAGAAATTGAGAGGCCAAGGCCCGTTCCATGATCTTTTGTTGTAAAGAAAGGGTTAAAGACGTTAGCTAGGTTATCCTCAGAAATTCCGCTGCCCTGATCAGCAACAGTTATCTTTATAAATTGGCGACAATAGTCAGATTGATTAGATGGTTGTCTCAATTGGGAACTTTTTTGTGTTGTGATTTTTAAATTGCCACCTTCAGGCATAGCCTGAATAGCATTCCTTATTAAGTTTATAAAAACTTGCTTAAGCAGGTGGAAATCACCATTAGCAATAGCATCCTTGCAGAAGCTGAAAACAGGGTTGACTCCTTGTGGAATCAAAATAGCAGAGGAATCTTCAAACAACTCTTTAAGGAGTTTATTAAGGTCACATAGTTGTCGTGATGGTTTTGGTGACTTTGCAAATAGAAGCAGGCTTGAAATAATTCGATCCATATTTTTTACGCTGGCCGAAATATGTTCAACAATTTCTCTTTTGTCTGGATCATTACTTAGGTCTTTTTTGAGAAGGGATGAAAATAGTTCGATGCTTCCCAGAGGGTTTCTTATTTCATGAGCTATGCCGGCCGCCATTTCACCTGTTGCCCTAAGGCGGCGATTGCGTTGGGCTTCCTCTTCCAGGCGACGTAATTCTGTTATGTCTTCTATATTAAGAATTGTTCCTATTTGTTCGTTTTTCTTGTCTAGAACAGGAGAAGTTGAGATACGGGTGTAAATTTTTCCATGATGGGGGGTTTCGATTTCTCGTTCAACGATAGGCGACTTTTGTTTTTCTTTAGTTGTCCGGCCAACAATTTTTTCAAAAAGATCCGTTGAAAATACCTCGCCAAGTGGTTTGTTAAGACACACTTTTGGGTCCAATCCTGTTATTGAACCTGCCGTTTTGTTGAATGTATGAATGGCATTATTTTGATCGACTACGATTACCCCTGTGGGGAGACTTTCCATGATGTTGTGGAGGTAATTTTTATTGGTTTCCAGTGCTTCATTAAGAACATCATATGAATTTTGTAATTGTTCAGTGGCTTCATTGAATGATTGAAACGCTTGGTTGAGGATTGCTATTTCCTGAGGACTTCTTTTTTCTGAAGGTGGGTTTTTCATAAGTAAAGTCATAAGTGTAATGCGATAATAGTTTTTAATTATAGAGGATTATAAAAAACCTTTAAAGTGCGTTTGCATTTTCTTTTTCCCATTCCATTACCTTCAGTTGTGATTGGGCTGCTTTTTTTATTAGATCATCTTGCGGTTCCGATTTGATCAATTGATTAAGTTGGGCGGTGGCTTTCGGGCGATCTTCAATCTTTTTAAGTGCATCAACTGATATAAATTCAGACCAGTTTCTGTGGGGATGATCGGGGAACAATTTAATAGCTGCATCAAATGCATCTATACTCTCAGAATATTGCCCTTGTTGGTAAAGTGTGTTCGCAAGTTTGTAATGTGCATCTCTTAAATAGTCTGGGGTTATTTTTTGAGTACGGTCAAAGGTATCTATTGTTTTTTCATAAGCGATGATGGCTTGTTCATTTTGATTTCGACTCCCTTCCAAGGTAGCTATAAGGTAATGAATTTCTGAAGGGAATTTTGGAAACTTTTCGAGAATACTTTGATAAGTTTTTAAAGCGTCGTCATATTGTTTACGCCCACTCAATGATTGGGCTAATAGTTTCATAGCGTCACGAATTTTTTCGCTGCGTGAAAAGTTTTTTAGAAAACTACGTGCGACGAACTCGGCTTCACTATAATTTTTTCTTTCATAATGGATTTGTCCGAGGTTAAGGAAAATTCTATCATTATGAATTTTCTTGGCGTCTAGCTGTTTTACTTTTTCATATAACCGGACAGCCTCAGGCAACATGCCAAGAGATTGATATGCTTCTCCTACTTGTAGGAGCGTTTTTAAGCTTGTGATTTTACCAATGGAGAGGCTGGCATAATCTGTGTAAGAATAAAGAATGGGTAAAACTCCCCCTTGTTTTGCATAGCCATCTACCAGAAATATTAAAGACTGGCGAATGTATTTTGCTGCCTCACGATGGAATTTAGACTCCTCGCCCAAGGGTAATAGTTTTTTAAACTCCTGAATCGCTTTCAGATAATTTTGTTGTTTCAATAGAGCTATTCCCTTACTTAGGGTAACTTCGCTTAGAATATCAACATCCTTGGCTGTTTCCAGAATTTTTTCATATGTTTTTAATGGCTCAAAATAGGTGCCGGTGTTTAAAGTGGCATTGTTTACCGGTAGCCTGGGATAACGAACGCCAATATCAGCCATACGAATTTCTCCATATTGGGACTCTCGATTTTCGGGATCGAGTTTTGCGGATTGATCGAAAACTGAAAGCGCTTCTATTTCTCTGCCTTGAATAAGGTAAATGTCTCCAATGCGATTAAGAACTTTATGTGCTTCTTTGTGGGTAGGATCCATATTTATAATTTGGAAATAAAGCTTTCTAGCCTTTTGGAACTCTCTTTTTTTGAAATAGATTTCTCCCATATTATTAAAGATTATGGGTGTCTTGTTTACTATTGATGGCCATCTACGAACAGCCTCATTATATATATCTAATGCTCGAGTAAAATTTTTCTGATTGTAATATTCGTTTGCAATTTCAACAATCGCCAATTGAGCTTTATTGGACTTTGGAGATTTTTTGAGGATCTTTTGGAATGCTTCGTAAGCCTCTTCATAC